>JANNRY010000271.1:0-7705 GCA_031401935.1 Betaproteobacteria bacterium
GCGCCCATAAAAATGGTGGCAATTGGCCCGATGGAACTAATCATCGCCGCATTCGATGATCCGATGCGGCGCATGCCCTCGGCCATCAGAATGACCGGCAACACCGTGGAAACAATCGCCATCCAGCTAACAAGTGAATAAACGCGAGGCGTCTGCGTGATCAATACCGTCGGTGAATGCGTTATAAAAAAATGCACCGTAATCGCGATAGTGGAAACAATCGATGCGTAGGCCGCAAAACGCACGGCACCGATTCGCTTCACCATTTCGCCGCCGCCGACCAGATACGCCGCATAAAACACCGCCGACAGCAGCACCAACCCGCTGCCGATCAGCACTTGCGCTGGATCAAATTGCAAATCGTGCACGAACACCATCCCGATACCCAAGTAGCTGACGGCGAGAGCGAACACATCGCGTTTGCCGATCCGGTAACCAAGTGCCAGCACCGATATCAACACCACGATGGTGGGATTCAAAAACAGGATCAGCCGCTCAAGCGCTGCCGTGATGTATTGCAGCCCCCAGAAATCCAGCAGACTCGCCGCGTAATAGCCCATCAGCCCCAGCAACACGACCGCGCGCCAGTCCTGATTCGACAACGCCTGCTGCCCGCGCGAGGACCACCATGCGATGAGCGCAAACAGCGGCAGCGCGATCAGCATGCGCAACGTCAACAACGTGACAGGATCAACCGCGTTATTAAATGCCGTCGGATCATCGTAAGCGAGCTTGACGAAAATGGCTTTGGCCGAGAAGGCAATCGCCGATACGAGCACCAGTGCGGCACCGGAAAGGTCAGTTTTAGTGGCGCTGCTCAACGTGCTATCCGTGAATTATGTTTCCGACTCACGATGTCGGGAGCAGGATCGAGGGAGAAGGAAACATTATCTCGGATAATTCAACATCTTTTGCGTCAGGCAAAAACCGAGGGCGCGATTCAAACTGATGCGGAAGCGTGAGTTGTTTTTGCTTCCCCCTTTGTAAAGGGGGACCGAGGGGGATTTATTGGCCGTCGCATACGCTGTTGCGCGCATATTTCAATATGCCGCAAATCCCTCCCAGCCTCCCTTTACAAAGGGAGGAGCCAAAAACCACATCACTTTGAATCGCACTCAAAAACCGATGCAATCGAGCCGAACGCCGTTTGAACCGCTATAATCTCGCCTTCGACTAAAGGCTGCAGCCGGAGAGGTGGTAGAGTGGTCGATTGCACCGGACTCGAAATCCGGCGTACTGTTATGCAGTACCGTGGGTTCGAATCCCACCCTCTCCGCCAAATAAAACAAACGGGCCTTGCGCCCGTTTTTTTATTTGATGGTGCGGGTTTGATGAGAAGCCGCTTGGGTTCGACTAAGCGAATGGCGGGGGCATTCGATTGGACGCGCAAAGCGCGGTCGCGAAGCGATGGCAGGAGCGGCCTTAGCCGAGACTGGCACAATCCCACCTTTGCCACCAATTACCTACCTTGAACTTGTGCTGTTCAGTGCACCAAAGCTTCACGAGAAATTCACCCCGGACCTTTTAATTTTTTGTAAATTGCGCGCCGCATATAATGTGAAATCTATTTAAAATCTGGAAAACCGCGTATTTCATGGACATTGATAAGTTGCGTGACCGCGCCACTCAAATGCGCGAAATTAACCAAGGTGAAAGAACAATTGAGCTGGATGCGGCCGCACAGAAGGTATCTAGAGAACATACCGCTCGCGGCATGAGGCATTCAGGAAATCATATTTTTGCGCTAGCTAAAGTTCAATTGGAGGCGTTCCCCCATAGCGTTGAAGATGCTTGGGAAATACTAAAGGACGTTCATCACTCGCTGGGTGCAGTTACCTCACAGGATGTGAGAGACGCTATGAAGAGCTGGATAACGGAATCAATTGGAATCTTTCAGCGCCAAGCTTCCAGTTCGATCGCTGCTTATATCACGCGTCATGCGAACGGACTTCAAAACAAGGCCATGCTCAATGAGGTAGATACTACTGAGCGGGCCGCACGTTTTCTCTCAGCCCGGTACGACATCGCGATTGACAATTACATGGACACGCTAATGAACCACCCCAAATCCCTCGGAGCTATTACGATTAATGCTCAAACTATCGGTGCTGTACTGACTGGGGACAGAGCAACGGCGCATGTTTCGCAAAGCCCAGAATCGATGGCAAAGATGACAGAACTACTTAGCTTGATGCGCGACGCCATAAGTCGAGATAGTTCGCTCAATCCTCAGAGACAGCGTGAATTGCTAGAAATTGCCGATGAGGTCAAGGATGAGTTATCGAGCAGCAATCCCAATGAAACAAAGTTGATGACGCTGTTCTCTTTACTTACGCAATCCGTGCAGACACTCCCTGCTGCGCTGCCGGCTTACGAAGCGGCCCGCGCGCTTTTGGCAGGATTCGGAATTCCAATTTGAAGGCCTACTCCTTACAGCGGCATAAAAAAGTGGCAACATTTTTTTAGAAAAAGCTGGCCTCGCAGTAGGCCCGCACAATCAATTTGCAACGTAACCCCGGAGATTCCCCATGATCAACATCCACAACTTCAAAACCAAAGTAACCACCGCACTAGCCGCAACTGCAACAATCGCCCTACTCGCCACCACCACCCAAGCCGCCGCCCCCATGGCCAAAACCTCTGCCCCCGGCTACTACCGCATGATGCTCGGCGATTTCGAGATCACAGCACTTTCGGACGGCACGGTGAATTTGCCCGTTAGAGATTTGTTGACCAACATTACCCCGACGGCGGTCGACAAGGCGCTGGCGAAGTCGTATCTCAAAAACCCGCTTGAGACTTCCGTGAACGCGTATCTCATCAACACCGGTGAAAAACTGGTGTTGGTGGATACCGGTGCGGCAACATTGTTTGGCCCGACGCTCGGCAATTTGCTGGTGAACATGAAGGCGTCCGGTTATCAACCCGAGCAAGTTGACGAAATTTACATCACACACATGCACGCTGACCATGTCGGCGGGTTGATGTCAGGTGACAAGATGTCGTTCCCGAACGCGATTGTCCGCGCCGATAAACACGACGCTGATTTCTGGCTGAGCCAGACGAATCTGGACAAGGCACCGGCAGACAAGAAGGGATTTTTTCAAGGCGCGATGGCATCGCTAAATCCGTATGTCAAAGCCGATAAATTCAAGCCATTCGATGGCAATACGGATCTTGTCAACGGCATCAAGGCTGTTTCCAGTCGTGGCCACACCCCCGGCCACGCCATTTACGCGGTGGAGAGCAAAGGCCAGAAACTGATGCTGTGGGGCGACCTGATGCATGTGGCCGCCGTACAGTTCAACAATCCGAGCGTGACGATCCAGTTTGATACCGATAGCAAAGCGGCTGCGATGCAACGCAAGAAAGCCTATGCCGAAGCGGCTAAACAGGGCTACCTTGTGGCCAGTTCGCACATTTCGTTTCCCGGGATCGGTCGGTTGCGCGCTGATGGCAAAGGCTACGCGTGGATTCCTGTGAATTACGCAGTGATGCGTTGAGCGGTGCGTTCAAATTTACGGTGGTGGCGCTTGACTAAAAGTATCTGCATATTTCCAACGAAAATCCCCCTCGATCCCCCTTTAGAAAAGGGGGAAGATAATCAAGCGCCTGCTGACGCCTTCTTCGCCTCCAACACTTCCCACCGCGAAAGAATCGATTCAAGTTCAACACCGATCTCATTCGCGCGCGCACCTAACGAGGTGACCAACTGGGGTGATTTCGCGTAAAGCTGCGGGTCGGCCATGCGCGCCTGCAATGCGCTCTGCTCTTTCTCCAGCGCTTCAATCTTGCCGGGCAGGCCTTCCAGTTCGCGCACTTCATTGAAGCTCATTTTGGCGCGCCGCGCTGATGCGGGCGCGCTGACGGGGGCTGCCACGTTAGCGCTTGCCGGTGTACTAGCCGCAGCACCCGCCACAGGCCGCTGCTGCAACCAATCGTCGTATCCACCGGCATACGCGCGCACGAGGCCTTCACCTTCGAACGCAAAAACTTGCGTGACGACGTTATTGAGGAAGGTACGATCATGGCTCACCAATAACACCGTGCCGGCATAGTCCTGCAAGAGGCTCTCAAGCAGCTCCAGCGTTTCCATATCAAGATCGTTGGTGGGCTCGTCCAGCACCAGCAAATTCGCTGGACGCGAAAACAACCGTGCCAGCAACAAGCGATTGCGTTCACCACCCGAAAGTGATTTCACTTTTGCGCGTGCGCGCTGCGGCGGAAACAGGAAATCGCCCAAGTAGCTGATCACGTGTTTGCGAATCATTTTGTTGCCCATCGGCAGTTCCACGAATTCAGAACCGGGGCTAATGACGTCGCCCAGCGTTGCCTCTTCATCGAGCGCTTCACGAAATTGATCGAAATAGGCGATCTGTAATTGCGTGCCGCTTTTGACCTTTCCGGCATCGGCTTCAAGCTCGCCAAGAATCAATTTCAGCAAGGTTGATTTGCCTGCGCCGTTTGGCCCGACCAGCCCGACGCGGTCGCCGCGCTGCACGATGCAGCTAAAATTCTTGATGACATTTTTGGCACCGTACGACTTACTTACGTCGATAAGTTCTGCCACCAGCTTGCCCGAGCGCTCACCCGCGTCGAGCGAGAAATTCACCTTGCCCAATTGATCGCGCCGCGCGGCGCGATCACGCCGCAATTGCTCAAGCCTGCGCACACGGCCCTCGTTACGGGTGCGGCGCGCCTGCACGCCTTGGCGAATCCATACCTCCTCTTCTTTCAGCACTTTGTCAAAGCGCGCATTTTCCTGCGCTTCGTTGTGCAGCGCTTCGGCTTTGCGGCGCAGGTAATCTACAAACGAACCCGGATAGCTGACGAGCAGGCCCCGGTCGAGTTCGATAATCCGTGTGGCGATGGTTTCGAGGAAACGTCGATCATGGCTGATCACCAACACCGCGCCTGAATATGCGGCGATGGTTTCTTCGAGCCAGGTGATGCCTTCGATATCGAGGTGATTGGTTGGCTCATCGAGCAGCAATAAATCAGGTGCCGCTACCAGCGCGCGTGCCAGGGCAACTCGCTTTCGCAGTCCGCCGGAAAGTGAACCCAAGGTGGCATCTTCATCGATACCGAGCCTCGCCACCGCATGGCCAACGCGGGACTGAAGCTGCCAGCCGTCGTGCGCTTCGAGGCGCGATTGCAGCACTGACAATTGATCCAGCGCGTCGGCGTCGCCCGCACCGGCCGCGCCATGCGTAAGCGCGTGATACGCGATCAAATCATCTGCCACATGCCCCAACCCGCTGGCAACGGCATCGAATACGGTTTGCTGTTCTTCAAACAGCGGTTCTTGCAACACCAATGCAATGGTGAGATTCGGTGCCTTTGAGATGACGCCGTCGTCTTCCTTCGCATGGCCTGCCAATATTTTTAACAGGCTCGATTTACCAGCACCGTTGCGGCCAATCAGCGCGATCCGCTCGAAGGGCTCAATCGTTAGCTCGATACGGTCAAGCAGTGCAACGTCGCCATAGGCCAGTGCCAGATTTTTGAATTGAAGGATAGGCATGTCTGGGGGCAATCAATATTGAAGGGGGTAGTTGAAGAGGACGTAAATGGGAATGCTGCGACGCGGCAAAAACGCGCTTAGAGCTTAGAGAGCGGAACAAACCTTGTCTGTGCTTGTCTGTTCTTCTCTGTGTTTTCCATTAGGCAGCGCGCCATTTTACGCGTAAAATTTTGCGCTTAGGGTTAGCAAAGAATCACCGCCCTCGTAGCTCAGTGGATAGAGCACCTTCCTCCTAAGAAGGGGGTCACACGTTCGATTCGTGTCGGGGGCACCAATGGCGCTGAATGCTGACGTATGGTCCGGCCGTCGGCTCTTAAAAAAACCAAGGTCGCGGGGGGCTCTCAGAATACGAAATGAATGAAATTTCGATAAACTCTAGCATTGGCGCTGTTTCTGGCGCAGAAATGGGCTGTAAAGCCCGCCAATGCTAGAGTTTAATTAACTTTCATGCAGAATCCGACCGCTGGAACCATCCCCCAATCACGGTCAACATTTTCTCGCATCAGGGTGCACATCCGGATATTATTGAATCTCGTATCAATGTAATGTCGCCATCGGCTGTTTCATGTTTTCATTTTCGACTTGATGCGATGGCAAAACGATCAGATCAGGAGCAGTCATGAAAAGTTTTGATGAAGCTGATGACCCGCGTCGCAGAGTGCTGATTCAAGCACTGGCCGCAGGCGTATTTTCGACCGGTCTTCCGGAGGCAAGCGCGCAGGGATTCAGCATCTTTGGTAACAGGCCCGCAAAATTGCCGCCCAAACAATCAATCTACCGAATTTCCGGCGAGGCAACGGTCAACGACAAACCTGCCACGCTTTCTACACAAGTGGCACCCGGCGATACGGTGCAAACAGCAAAAGGCAGCGAGATCATTTTCGTCGTCAACAGCAATTCCATGATCTTGCGCGGCAGCAGCAAAGTAACGATTGAATCCGAGAAAAAAACTGACTCCTCTTTGATTATCAGCGGCCTCAGATTGCTGACAGGCGCATTGCTTTCAGTTTCGCGCAACACGCCGATGCGGGTACGTACCCCGAACGCGACAGTCGGCATTCGCGGCACCGGTTTTTATATGGAAGCCGAACCGGATCGGACTTACTTTTGTACGTGTTATGGCATGACGGAATTGGAATCCAATGCTGATCCAGAGAGCAAAGAAACCATCGTCGCCAAACAGCATGATCGCCCGGTCTACATTTTGAGTGGCGAGGCTAAGGGCAAAAACATTCGCAATGCCCCGTTCATCAATCATACGGATCAGGAACTTGCCTTGATTGAAACGCTTGTCGGTCGTGAACCGGCGTTCGTGTTCTCAAAAGAGGCTTACACGGCACCTCGGCGTACTTACTAGCCGACTATCGCTGCCTCCGGCGCGCGCCGCACTTTAGGCCACTTTTTAGCTTACTGCGGCGCGCCGTTCAGAATCCAGTTCTGAAACAAATCGAAGCTTGCGCGTGAGGGCTGTCCTGGTTCCACGGTCGTATTGAAACCAGGCCGCAGCAGACCGTTATGATGATTGCCAGCAGGCTTCCTCAACAATGGGCTCGCGATGATATCGGTAAAATTAACACGCCCGCGCGTTTCCGTATAAAACCATAAGTCATCGGTCGCATCGCCGACAATACCGTCGCCATTGCGGTCGATGTTGGTGTAAAACAGCGGCGGTATTACCCCCGCGCCACCGGCGGCATGACAGCCGGAATTAGTGCAACCTGCAACCGTTGATTGCAACACTGTTTTTATATCAGCAAAGCGAATGGCCGCAGGCGCGATCGGTAGCGCGCTATCAACCACGATCTTGAGTTGTGCCGGTGCGCCTCGGGTCGGGCCGTTGCTCGCCACCAACTGCACTACGTAGGTACCGTTTGCGGTCGCCGTAAATGTCGCTTGCGCGGTGGTTTGATTGGTCAGCGTTGCCCCTGCGGGGCCGGACACAAGCGACCACACGTAACTATTGGCATAAAGGCTACCGGACGCCGACAAGGTGGATGCGCCAGGCCGCACCACACGGTCAGGCCCTGGGTCGCTGATGGGTCGTCCGGGCCGCAGTGCCTTGCCAGTGCTGTCACGCAGGCCAGTGTAGCCCTGGGTTTCAAGAAAGGTGGCGAGAATTTCTGGTCGGGTTGATGCATAAAAAGCTTCTGACACCAACTTGGCGAGTGGCATATTGCCGCG
>JANNRY010000272.1:0-30648 GCA_031401935.1 Betaproteobacteria bacterium
ATGGAGGACATCAAGACCGCAGTCGCCATTGGTGCCGACTTCCTGGCGGTGTCGTTTCCGAAGAACGGTGCAGATATGTACATGGCGCGCGAACTGATGCGCGCGGCTGGCGGCCATGCGCTGTTGATTGCAAAAATTGAACGTTCAGAAGCGGTGACCAACGAAGCGCTCACCGACATTATGAAAGCCTGCGATTGCATCATGGTTGCGCGTGGCGATTTGGCGGTGGAAGTGGGCGATGCGGCGGTACCTGCGTTGCAAAAACGCATGATCCGCATGGCGCGCGAAATGAACAAGCTCACCATCACCGCAACCCAAATGATGGAGTCGATGGTGACTTCACCGATTCCAACCCGTGCGGAAGTTTCCGATGTGGCTAACGCGGTGCTCGATGGCACCGACGCGGTGATGCTTTCCGCCGAATCGGCCTCGGGTTCTTATCCGGTGGAAGCGGTGGAAGCGATGGTGCGCGTTTGCAAAGAAGCTGAGAAAAGTGCTGAAAGTAAACTTGATCGCGAATTTCTTGATCGCGTGTTCACGCGCGTTGACCAGTCGATTGCGATGGCCGCACTGTTCACCGCGCATCATCTAAAAGTGAAATGCATCGCCGCACTCACCCAATCTGGCTCCACCGCGTTGTGGATGTCGCGCCTTAATTCCGGCGTGCCGATCTACGCGCTAACGCCTGAAGACGGCACCCTCACCAAGACCGCACTGATGCGCGACGTGCGACCGTTCACCCTCGCCTACGAAGGCCACGATCGCGAAAAATTGATGAACGCAGCCGAACAAGTGTTGCTAGACAACGGTGTGGCGCAGATAGGCGATATCGTGGTCATCACGATGGGCGAGCCGATTGGGCAATCGGGTGGGACGAACACGATGAAAATTGTGAAGCTGGGGGAACATCGGGGCGCTTGAGAATTTTGCTGCTGATTGTTTGGGTGTCGTGAGAAGTAGACGCGCAACCGGGCTGAAGGTAATATCCGCAAATGCCAACCGTTCTACGAATAGGCGCATTTCGATTTCATTTCTACTCCGATGAAGGTATCGAGCCCGCGCACATTCACGTTGATGCAGGCGACGGTGAGTGCAAGTTTTGGCTTGATCCAGTTGTATTGGCAAAAAGCGTGAATATCTCGCCTGTTGATGTTCGGAAAATTGAAAGATTGGTATTCGAACATCGTAATTTCTTGATGGAGAAACATCATGAATTCCACCGCCGCTGAAAATGAAGTACTTGCATCCCGTGTCTGGGTAGATCGCCGCACTGTATTTGTGGAGCTGACGGATGGTCGCCAACTGGGTTTCCCCGCCGACCGCTTTGATCGCCTGAGTGCGGCAACAAATGAGCAGCTACAGAAGGTTTCTCTACGCCTTAACGGCTATGCGCTAAGGTGGGAGGATCTTGATGAGGACATCACAGTCAAAGGGATTTTTGCGGGGCGATTTCAGCGCGCGTTGCCCATTGCGGCTTGATGCACTGGATGCTTGCAAGCCGATTCGCAAGCAGGCGTAGAAATCTTTGCCGCCAGAGTAACCACTTTAGCTTGATCTGCTGAAAATGGCATCAGACCTCAACGACCGATCACTCCGCCCAATTTTCCACCCTAAGCCCCTTGACCCTGCCAAACTCGCGAACATTGTTCGTCACCAAGACGGACTTGATGCTCCGTGCGTGAGCGGCGATGAGCAAATCGTTTGCGCCGATCATTTCGCCTCGCCGCTTTAAATCTGCGCGTATGTCGGCATAGTGCTCAGCCGCTTCTTGCGTCCAATCGAGTGCGGCAAGATGCCTGATAAATGCCTCATACGACTTGATCGCCAACGTCGGCTTTGATGAAAGCTTCGCGCCGTACAAAAGTTCAGCCATCGTTATCACCGAGACGGCTTGCTGCACGAGTGGGATTGTCTGAATTTTTGTGAGTAGTTGCGGATGCGAGCGTTTCATGATGTACGAACATGTATCGGTATCAAGAACGTAAGTGGCCATCAGAATGTGCGCTCTTGTACGGGCAAGTCTTCAACACCGGACATGAAGTCGGCTGGCGCCGCCGGGCCATCCATCAGGTAACTTTCCCAATCAGGTGGACGCGGCGATAACACGACATCCTCTCCGTCATGGCGGATGAACACTTCGCTACTCTTGAATTGAAAATCCTTCGGTAGTCGAACGGCTTGGCTACGGTTGTTCAAGAAAATTTTTGCTGTACGGCTCATATCATCGCTCCAAATATGTATATGCACAAGTATATGCCGAAAGGCTTTTGAGTCAAGGCCGTCTCGACATCCGCCACGCGACTGAGCTCTAGTTTGCGCGCAGCGAGAGTATGGCCAAGCGCGATGCGCGCAATGGGGCTGAACAAGCTGCGTAATTTTTATCGCTCAAAAGCACAAACACCAGCATTGGCGTGCCTTCTGAACTGTTTTTATCCTGAAAAGCCCGCCAATGCTAGTGTTTGGTAATTTTGCATCCGCAGCCGATGACCTGCACCGGCCATCGCGGTAAAATGCGTATTGCAGTAACTATTCCATTGTCCCGCGCATCCCTGTAGCGGGCTTAAGCTTCCTCAGGAGAGATTCATGCCACTCGTATCCATGCGCCAACTGCTCGACCACGCCGCCGAAAACGCCTACGGCTTGCCTGCCTTCAACGTCAATAACTTGGAGCAGGTACAGGCGATCATGGAGGCCGCTGCCGAGACGGACAGCCCGGTGATCATGCAGGCCTCCGCTGGCGCGCGCAAATACGCGGGCGAAACGTTTCTGAAATATCTGATTCAAGCCGCCGTCGATACCTATCCAAATATTCCGGTGGTGATGCATCAGGATCACGGCCAGTCGCCTGCCGTTTGCGATTCCGCCATGAAGCTCGGCTTTTCCAGCGTAATGATGGATGGTTCATTGCAGGCCGACGGCAAAACAATCGCCAGCTACGATTACAACGTGGACGTGACACGGCGCGTCGTCGACATGGCGCACGTGATTGGTGTGTCGGTCGAGGGTGAATTGGGCTGTCTGGGTTCGCTGGAAACGATGAAAGGCGATAAAGAAGACGGCCACGGTACCGACGCTTTGATGACGCGCGAGCAACTGCTGACCGACCCGAACGAAGCGGCGGACTTTGTTGGCAAAACAGGCGTGGATGCATTGGCAATCGCCATCGGTACTTCGCACGGCGCGTACAAATTTACACGCAAGCCGACCGGCGATATTCTGGCGATTGACCGCATCAAGGAAATTCACGCGCGCATTCCCAATACGCATCTGGTCATGCATGGCTCGTCCAGCGTGCCGCAGGATCTGTTGAAAATCATCCGCGACAACGGCGGCGAGATGAAAGAAACGTATGGCGTGCCAGTTGAGGAAATTCAGGAAGGCATCAAGCACGGTGTGCGCAAGATCAATATCGATACCGATATTCGTTTGGCCATGACGGCAGCAGTGCGCAAATTCATGAATGAAAATAAATCACACTTTGACCCGCGCGATTTTCTCAAACCCGCGCGTGCTGCGGCCAAGGAAATCTGCAAGCAGCGCTACCAACAATTTGGTTGCGCGGGGCAGGGATCGAAAATCAAGTCTGTCAATTTGTCGGTCATGGCAGCGAAATATGCAAACGGGGAGTTGCGCGCAGTCATCAATTAAATTTGCGCCGGTTTTGTATATTCCATGTTTGAATCTTCAATCACATCGCTTCCCCTCATCGCCCGCGGCAAAGTGCGCGACATCTATGCCGTGGACGACGACAAATTGTTGCTCGTCGCCAGTGATCGTCTGTCTGCCTACGATGTAAACCTGCCGACACCGATCCCGCATAAAGGCGAGATTTTAGTGGCGCTGGCCAACTTCTGGTTCGAGAAACTGAAACACATCGTACCGAATCAGTTGACTGGCATCGATCCGGAAACCGTCGTCGCGCCGAATGAACGTGACCAAGTGCGTGGCCGTGCAATTGTGGTGAACAAATATAAAGTGCTGCCAATCGAGGCCGTGGTGCGCGGCTATCTCGAAGGCTCGGGCTGGAAGGAGTATCAGGAATCGCAATCGGTGTGCGGTGTGAAATTGCCCGCAGGATTGCAGCGAGCATCAAAATTACCGCAGCCAATTTTTACGCCTGCCACCAAAGCCGAAGCCGGCAACCACGATGAGAATATCGATTTTGTCACCTGCGAAAAAATTATCGGCGCCGCGCGTGCCGGTGAGGTGCGCGATACCGCCATTCGACTCTATTCGGAAGCCGCTGCGTTCGCGCTCACGAAGGGCATCATCATCGCCGACACCAAGTTCGAATTCGGCCTCGATGCGCACGGCACGCTGCATGTCATCGACGAAGTGCTGACGCCGGATTCTTCGCGCTTTTGGCCGCTCGAAAGCTACAGGGTCGGTGAATCGCCAGAGAGTTTTGACAAGCAATACATCCGCAACTGGCTGGACGCGATCAACTTTAATCGCAAGCCGCCTGCACCTGATGTGCCTCTAGAAATTGCTCGGAAGACCAGCGACAAGTATCGCGAGGCACTGCGCCGACTCACGACTTGAGGGTCTAGTCCTGACGCGTCGAATTCAGCAGTGGCGGACGATGCGTCGCCAAGCCGAGCAACATGCCGACGGCTGCGGCAAAAAACTGCACCGTATGCCTGAAGAAAAAGTCGTCCGTCATATTGCGCAAAAATACGCCGACGACCAACGCGACGCCGCAAAGTCCTGCAAGTCTCGGCAGCCCGTCCAATCGTGCGTTAGTGAAAAACACCCAACCCAAGGCCGCGAACAAGGCAAGAATCGCGACAGCACCTGTGACGCCAAGTTGCAGCATGTAGTCGAGCACGACATTGTGCGCATGTTGAACATAATTTTTAAGCCAGGGTGTCTCAAGACGTGCAACCAATGCATCGCCAATTTCCGGATTCGCATATCCGCGACCAGTCCATGGATGCTCACCGATCATGTCGATCGCCACACGAAAGATCGGCGCGCGATTGTCTTGCAGCATAAATGTCAGCGGCCCTGTGCCGCTTGGCGCCTGCGTTTGGGCGCGAAACTGCATCGCTGCGACCATGAACGCCACCAACATCGCCAGTAGCAACAGCACCACTACAAACGATCGCGTGCGCAGGCGCGAGGTAGCGCGTTGGCTCAAAGCGACCAACATTGGCAGCACCAGCATGCAGGCTAAACAAACCCAAACGGTCCGGTTTCCCGACAGCCATGCCGAGATCAGCAAGCACGGCAGCGCGATAACCAATAGCACCACCGCGCGCCGCCGCCACGGTCGCGCCGCGAACAGCAGCACCGCCAATAGCGGTGCAAGCGTCACAATCCACGCGGTCAGTAAACCGACGGTGACGTAGTCGGCTTGTTGGGATGCGGCCAACGGATCAAACGGCTTACGGATGATCAGGATGGTCAACACGATCAGGCCCGCAGTCAGCACGCAACCCCAGCGCATCATGTCGGCGCGCGTTCGCGTCAACGCATAAAACACCAGAAACGCGAGCATCGGCGTGAGGATGTCGCGCTTGACAACCGATAGACTTTCTAGTGGTGACGGACTCAAAAATGACCACAGCGATGCCGACAGCAACCACGCAAGCACGGCCACGCCAAGCGCTTTATGCGGCGGCAAAAGAGTTTGCAACTGGCCCGCACGCCGATAGGCAAACAGTATTGCCAAGCCCGCCAGGATCAGCATCGCCCCGCGCAGGCCCGCACTGGCGCGAAACGGCGCGACGAAAATCGCGATACCTGCGGCAATGGATGCAAACCGTATAAGGCGCGGCGTTGAAAGAAAAGCGGGCAGCATGAAGATGATGATGGAGCGCAGTTTACGTGCGCCATTGTACTGGACGGGTTCGGCGCGCTCTCTTGTTATGCTGTAGGTAGAAGTCGCGCATAGGATTTGTAAACTCTAGCACTGGCGCGGGCTTCAGCTTATTTTCGGCCTGCAATGCCCGTCAATGCTTATTCTACGTAAAATTTATTCATTCTGGCAGCTCGTTGGCCAACGCGTATAGCGCATCGGCGAATTGTGTATTGAGGTCATGGCGATCAAACAGAACGCGCTTGTTGACGCTGATCTGCGCGCACAAATCGTGGTTCAGCGTTTTATTCGATGCGACCTCAATCGCCGTTTTGACATAGCCATCCACATCGGACGCAATCAGCGCATTTGCTTCCAGCATGCGCAGCATCGCTGCTGTCTGCTGACCGCGCATAAAACGTCCGGGCAAGGTCACCACCGGCAGATCACTCGCGAAGGCATCGAGACTGGTGCCGCCACCTGACCAGTGAAACGGATCGAGCACCACATCGGCAAGTTTCAGGGCCTGACGAAATACACGTGCATTGAGGCGCGGCAAAAATTTAACCTGGCCCTTTGCCTTGATGGCGCGTGCGGCCAGTGCTGCGCCCAAACGATCAGCAAACGCCATCGTGATGGCACGGCTATCGGATTGAAAAAACACCAGCACCGCTTCGCTATCGCCCTCAATTATTTTGATCAGCGCTTCGTCCATGTCTGGGTGAATTTTGAAAATAGATTGTGGACAAAAATACAACCGCCCAGTGGTCGGCAAGCCGAAATCGCTACGGACCGCCGGCGCGTCCATCGTCGGCATCGCGATATCCACACCGATACCATCAAGCAGCAACACGCGCTCGGCGTAATGAGATTGATGGTCGGCTGGCTCCATTTGTCCGCAACTGAAATAGACATCGATGACACTACTGCCGGTGGTGACTGGATGTCCCCAGGCTGCACATTGGATCGGTGCCAAGCGCATGTTCGACAGCAGATAGGAGCCGGTGCTCATGCCGACTTCCGGATGAATCAGGATATCGAGTTCGTCAGCACGTATGCGCAGCGCGTTGGTGCGCACGTCGCTTTGCAGACGCGTAAAGTGCTCAGCCGCTGCACCGATGCGTGCGGTGACGTCATCGCTGGTTTGGCCGGTGTAGTAGACAAAGCGTTCGAAACGCGCGGCATCTAGGCGTGTAATCCAGCGTTCAAAATAATTGCCAGCCGTGCAGGAAAAAAACCATTTTCCGACGAAGCCGACGCGCAGTTTACGTTGACCCAGCGGCGGCAATGTTGCTGAATGCGGGGGACGTTCGCGCAAAGCTGGATCGGCCGCCTCAATCATCGAGCCCACAATATTGGCATAGCGACGCTGCAACGGCAGATCATCTTCTCCCTGATAGGCCAGCAAGAAATTGGTGCGCTCAAGCTTGTAGATGCGCGCAGGGTCCTGCTGCATGACCGGCAGCATTAATTCAAGCTCGGCAAGCCCGGCATCAAAGCGGCTGCGCCGCGCACGACGATCCGCGTTGTCGGCATACACCATCGGCAACAGCAACCTTGCGTCGAACTGAAACGACAACCGATCCGGATATTGTGTGGCTGCACGCACGGCAATGTCGCGCGCTTCACCAGAAAATCCCAGTTCTTGTTTCGCAAATATCTGCAAAGCAAGCAGCGCCGGGTCGGGACCGAATGCAGTCAATGCATGGCTGATTGCAACATCGGCCCGCGCAAACCGCCATGCCTCGATGAGCATCCGCGACAGTTTGTGCCAGGCGTTAACATCCAGCGGATGGTTCTTGACGCGTGCCTCATAGAGTTCGATCACCGCGCCGATTTCACCCGCCTGATAAAGCGTACGGGCCTGCGCCGTGATCGACGATGGGTCGGTCGTTGCGGGTGGTGGTGCAGGTGCGGCCGGTGGTACTGTCATTGGCGGGATGGCGGCGTCACGTGCGTAGGCGCGGCATCATTTTTCATAACCAAACTCTGCAGTAACTTTCCCAGCGCTTTGGGTGGCGCGGCATCATCGAATACCCGTCCTGCATTGGCGAGGATTTTCTGCGATATTTCGCTGCGGTATTTCTTATCAGTGGCCACGCGTTTGGCGATGGCAAGGTAGTCATCTGCGGATGTGGCGATCAATTCATCGACACCGAGCAATGTCAGCATGCCCATCGTCTGCCGACCGCGCATGAACTCACCGGGCAACGTCGCGATCGGCAGGCCCATCGCCAGTGCGTCGAGTGAGGTATTGCCTCCCGACCAATGCAACGTATCTAGCATCACATCGCACAGCGCATTGATGCGTTTGTAATCGTCGTGGGTCAAATAGGGCAACATTTTTACGCGCCCTTGCGGCGCAATGCCCCGCTCGGCGAATACCGCCGACAACCGTGCGACAAACTTCTGCGTGACACCCCCGTTCTGGCCGGCAAACATCACCAACACGCCCTTAGGATCATTGGCGATGGCGGCGACCAGCAAGCAGTCATTGGCCGGGTGCACTTTGAACAGTGACTGCGGGAAAAAATACAGGTGGGCATTTTCCGGTAGCTGATAGTCAGCTCGCGTTTTGCCGGACACATCGGGCGACATGGTTGGCATGTCGTAGCGCGTGCCAATGCCTGGCAAGGTGAGCAAGCGTTCGTTGTAATGTTGCTGGGCGTTGGCAGGTTCCATGGCAGCGCAGGAAATATAGTAGTCAATCATTGGGTGTCCGGGTGTTACCGGATGACCCCATGCGCAGGCTTGTATCGGGGCAAGGCGCAATGCCGCTAACTGGGTGTACATCGGATCCATCCCCAATTCCGGATAGATAAGAATATCCAGTTTATCGTTGGCGATACGTTGCGAAAAGAACGCTGTGCTTCCCGCATTCTGAACGTAGTGATCGGCAGAATCCTGCAACCTCCTGGAAACGTCATCGACGATCACTTCACTGTGATAAACAAATACTTCAAACACACTTCGGTCGAGGTCGGTGATCCAGCTTGAGAAATAATTGCCCACAGTGCTGCGAAAGAAAAACCGGCTGCAAAATCCCACCCGAATTCGCCGACTACTGACGCTTCGGCGTGGCAACTCGTTAGTCAGTGTGGGCATTGCGCGCAACGCCAGATGACGAACAAACTCGCCATAGCGACGTTGCAAAATCTTGTCGTCGCAACCCTGATATGCGAGCAGGAAGTTGACCGGGGCAGTGTCTTCAAATCGTTCGTGCGTTATCTCTGCCGACAGAGCCTCAATATTTGTAAGCAAATACTCAACGCCACACGCATATCGTTCCCGACTCGCAATTAGGTGCGTCTCGCTCATGTAGATGTTCGGCAGCAATAACGCGGCGCGGATGGTGGTCTTTAAATGGTTGGGCCTCAATTCCAGCGAACGCTGATACGCTTCCAGTGCACCGGCCAGATCGTCACGGTCATTGACGAGATCTCCCAACATGCTCCAAAGGTCAGCGCGTGCAGGTGACAACTCGATCGCGTTTCGCGTAATGCGCTCGGCATCCTCCTGACGTTTTTGCTGGCTCAACAGACTCGCCAACAGCAGGGATGACTCGACGAAATTTGGTCTCAGCCGAAGGGCATGGCCAAACGCAACTTCGGCCGCATCTGTTTCACCCATTAGTTTGTGTGCGGCACCGACGAGATGATGCGCTTCTGCGTTTTGCGGCTGGAGCGTTAGCGCGCGCTGAGCCGACTGCAATGCATCCGCCAATTGCAATAACCGCAATTGCGCTGCTGCCAGATTGGCATGCGCCCGCGCGTATTGCGGGTTCAAGCGAATCGCCTCAGAAAACGCGTTACTCGCGTCTTCAATGCGGCCCAGATCAGACAGCACGATGCCAAGATTGTTATGCGCCTGCGCAAAGCCCGGGCGCAAGAGCAATGCCTGCCGAAGCAAGTCGGCACTTACCTCAAAGTTTCCGAGATCCTGCTCGATGTTGGCAGCGGTCAAATAAAAATCCGCATTCTGCGGGGTGAGTTTGATCGCGCGCTGGATGGCATGCTGTGCCTCAGCCAATTTTTGCGTTCGAACGCATGCCGTTGCCAGCAAACTGAACGCCTCTGCATCGACAGGATCAGCAGTCGTGATTTGCGACAACTGTACGAACGCCAGATCAGGGCGTCCACTATGCAACGATGTCAGCGCCTCCGCCAGACGTGCATCCATGGCAGTGCTTCCGTCTAACCCTGCGCTGTCGTGGCCACAACAACCGTTGCGGCCGCGCGAATCAGCACATCCTCAAACCGACCGACATACTGCGTCATGTCGGCCATCGGCGAGGCGAGCAGCAGCGTCCGCATGTGATCGGCTTTAGCGGCGCGTTTCTCTGGATTCAGCGCCAACTGCGTCGCAATATCGACGTAATCCCGCCCGCTGGCCACAACGGTCGAGGCATCGCCCAGATGGCTCAGCAACGAAAGTGCGACTCGCTCTTCGAACATGCGACCGGATATGGTTATCAGGGGAATCGCTTCCAGAATTGCGGCACGGGCACTGAAATAATCGCTACCCGGCATGGTGTCGAGAATGATATCTACCAACCCGGCCAGAGAAAGATCGCGGGGTCGTGGTTGGGTCACTGGCAGCATTACGATGTTTGACGCCGCGATGCCACCCGCGATGAGATTTTGTTTGATCGGATCGCGATCAACCGATTGTAGTGGGCAGACGAAAAACAAAGCGGTCGGCACGCGATCAGCGAGTGACTTCCACGTCGTAATGCAGCGCGCAGAAAGACGTGCGGCCGACGCGAGTATGCCGAAGACCGGTACATCTGTACCGATGCCGAGTTGCACCCGGGTGAGTTGTGATTGCTGCGGTGACGCAGGCAGCAATGGAAAGGCACACCCCTCCATCAACATCGGACGGGGAAAGTTTTGCGCGGAGACTGTGTCGAGCTCGGCCACCGCATCTGACAAACGCGTGTCGAGTTCACCGATGCCGACGGGATGCGTAAAGCCGGGCAACGCCAACTGGATGCGTGCTGGCCGGTACGACAACAGGTCCGGCTTTGCATACGGCCCAAACGCGGCGACATCTACGAGGATATCCAGATTGTCTGATTGTATGGTTTGCGCCGCGCGCTGCTCGTCATGGGCTGCCAGCGCAAGCAGTTGCGCTCCTCTGACGAGTAGCGCCTCGCGAATGCCCGGCTCGATGGGGCTGATGGCGTAAATTTTGACGTTCACTCGCGCCGGATTATGGTGAGCGACCAAAGTACCAATAAGGTCGGCAACAAACGGCTGAAAAAAATCGACCAGATAGCCGACTTGCAGTGGCGCTTTTGCAGCGTCCACATCGGCTACCGGCCATGACGGTAGCGGTGGATGCAATCTGTGCGTGGCATCCATGTAGCGCGTTGTCAGGCGCTGCAAGAGTTGTGCGGGCACATCATGAAAACTCAATGTCGCCAGCATCTCGCCAATCAATTGTATTGCGTCCACGTCGTCCTTCAACGCGGTTGCGCCCTCGGCAAGGGGCAATAAAATTTTGGCTTCAAGTTCAATTTTTGCGCTGTAGCGCGCAATCCGCGATTCAATCAATCGCGTACGCGCGCTATCCGGATAAGCGGTTATGAATTGCTGCGCTTCGTTCAGCCAGTCCGCCAGCCTGCCTCGCATCCATAGCAATTGAAGTAACCGCAGATGCGCAGACACCCTTGCTGCAGTAAGCGCCGGTGTCGCCGGTGCGCCGAGTGCGCGGCGAAAAACAGTCTCAGCATCACGGAGATTACCCTGCTCGGCAAGAATCACCCCAGCGTTATAGGCGGCCTCGATGTTGTCGGGCGCGAGAATCAGGGCGCGATTGAGAAACGTCAGTGCCGCTGCGGGGTCACTGGTATGAGAAAGCACCACGCCGTGCCAGAACAGCGCCTGCACATCGCCGGGGGCCATCGCAACCGCAGGTTTGCTGTAACTGAACGCCGCGTCCCATTGGCCTAGCTTGGCGTGTGCTCTTGCGTACAACCTGAGTACGCGTATGTCATTCTCGCCATCGTCGGCAATGGGTGGCAGGATGTTGAGAGCTTCTGCGGGAGAGCCGTCGTCGATCAAAAATCCGGCCGACGACAAACGTACCTCAAGATCATCCGGTAGCTGACGCAAGAGCGCGCCCGCACAGTCCGCCGCGAGGTCGAGATTGCCCATTGTTTGCGCGAGCTCGCTTTGCACGCGCAGCAGCGGTTGGTAGTCTGGCTGCTCTGTGCGTAAAGCGGCATAAATTGCGCCGACTGCGTTTTGCTCATCCACAGATTTGGCGCTTCTATGGCCATGTATCGCATCTCGAAATGACTGGAAAAATTGCCTCGCAGAAAGCGTCATCGACATCGTCGCGGGCTTTTCGGCAGCAATCTTGACGTAGGCATCTTCAAGCGCGCGGGTGTATGCATTTACGTCAGTCGCTGCGACGGCGGTCACGATTTGCTGTCTTGTTTGCGCCATGAACGCCGGATCACGCGCCAGTCTGACTGCAATTGCGACAAACTCGTCCTCGTTGTTCGCAATCGTCTCGGTGACGCCCAGGTGGCTAAGAATGCTGGTCCCAACGCGTTCGCTGTGACGCAGACCGGTAAGTGTCACGACCGGCACACCCATGTCGAGCGCTGCGAGCGTCGTATCACCACCGGCGTACGGAAAAGTATCCAGCACCGCGTGCACCAGCCGATAGCGCGACCGCCACAACGCCTCCTCCGCTGGTACCTGTAAAAACGCGATGCGTGATTTATCGATACCACCGTTGGCCAGGATGCGCTCGATACCAGCATATTGAGTGGCGGATGGCGGCGAAAACAGCAACACCGCTTCCGGTAATGCTTCCAGCACACGGCGCCAAACAGCGAGACAACGAGCTGAGAGTTTGAGCTCATTGGTGAACGCGGCAAAAACAAACTTGCCATGTAATTCCGGAATACCGCCCGGTGCCAGATCTGCTGCGGCGGGGGCGACGCGTACAAACGGGAATACACAAGTATCAAGCGCGAAGGGCTTCTCGATCTGGAACTGCGCGGCGTCATCACGGTCGGCGATTCGGTCAGTCAACTTATAGTCAACGGCGCTTAGCCCAAGACTACCGTGGTAACCAAGATGGGTGATGATGCTTCTCGCTGGACGGTGCGCATAAATACCGGGGCGCGCTGCCATGGTGTGTCCGGCAAGGTCGACCAAAATGTCCAGATCAGCTTCGGCGATACTTTTGGCGGCAGCGAGGTCATCCATCTCGCTGATATCGGCGAAGCCGTCGGCGTGGGAACGGAATTCATCGGTAAAGGCGTCGTATTCGCGTGGCGCGCAAGTCGATACAAGAAAGATGCTGACGCGGCTACGATCATGTCTGGACATAACCTCAAGCATCCAGCGTCCCATTACGTGTCGACGAAAATCCGCGGACACATAGCCAATACGCAGCCGAATATCTGCGGCGCGGCGCGGCAAAAGCGGAATCGCGACGGGATTTTGCGCGGCGACTGCTGCATCGTAACGGCGATAGCATGCGAGCATTTGTTCGCGTGTGATGTCGAAATATTGCATCATGCCGAGAACTGGCACGAATTGCTCTGGCGTGAAGTCTGCGAATGGCCAATCCAGTGCCAACGCGAGATAGCGTGCCTCGAATGCGGGATCGCCGATCGGACGACATAATGCGAGACCTGCTGTCACCAATTCGGGACTCGGCGGCATGGCGCGGTCCCATGCCAGAAATACCTCTTTAGCCTCTTCGTATCGTTTCAGCCCAAGCAGGCTGCGGTAAAGCGCGTCCCATGCCAGTAGATGCATTGGATTGGCTGCGACCGTCTGCCGAAACATTTCGTTTGCTGCTGTGTGCTCGCCACGTGCCTGCAACATCGTCGCAAGGTTGTAGCTGGCCTCGAAAAGCTGTGAATTGAGGGCGATGGCGCGTTGATAGGCGTTGATCGCGTCAGGGTCGTTCTTCAGGGCTTTGAGAACATTGCCCAGATTGTTGAAAGCTTGCGCAAGCTGAGGGTTGAGTCGCACTGCGCGAATGTACATTTCTGCGGCTTCTGGCAGGCGAGACAGGTGCTGATAAACCAGACCCAAGTTGTAGCACGCCGACCATAGACCTGGAACGCGTGCGAGCACAGCGGTGTAGCCTTGTGCGGCCTCGGCGTACCTGCCTGCCGCCTGATGCTGAAACGATTGCTGTGCCAGTGCTAACAGCTCTGGCGAAAGTGCTGGCTGCTGCATGGTCAGTTGCGCCTCTGGAGGCCTGCGGCCCATTCATGCTCGAGGCGCACTAAACCATGGTCGCGTGTCTTGCCACGGATGGTGAGAACAACTTCGCGAGTATCGAACATCCGCAACCCATGATCATCGAGCGTATGCGCGCGCAGATGGTACATGCCAGGCAAAAGCGCGTTGCGCGGAAAAACGACGCGGAAACCGAATACATGTGGTGCCAGCCGGTTCGCGCTAAAACCCGCGTCGTTGGAGAACGTGCCGAATACGGGCGTGCCATCCATGCGCACGACGCCCGCCATGAGTACCGTTGGCTGATCCTCGGGCGAATGAAAGGTGCCGCAAAGCCAGAAGTCCTCGGACATGTCAACTGACTCGCGGCTGGCACCGGTGTCGTCTTCGATCCACAATGCAGTGAACACCGGATATGGCGCGCCCACGACAACTGATGTCGATTGTGCGGCCTCATCTTTTCGGCTCTTGGCTTCGTGGTGGGCAAGATAGGCCTGAGTCACCGCGAATGATTCGCCTTGCATGCGCACTTTGCCGTCGTGAATCCACATCGTCTGCTGACAGAGTGATTGAACGTGATACATGCTGTGTGAGCAGAGCAACAGGGTGCCTCCGCGCGCCCGGAATTCTTCCATCCAGCGCAGGCATTTTTTTTGAAATGATTCGTCGCCAACGGCGAGCACCTCATCGGTTACCAGCAAATCGGGGGACAAAGACGTGGCGACCGCAAAACCTAATCGCACCACCATCCCTGATGAGTACGTTTTGACGGGTTGATCAATGTGGGTGCCGATATCGGCAAACGCCAGAATTGCATCGAGTTGCGCATTGGTCTCTGCACGCGTCCAGCCCATCAATGCCGAGGCCAGAAAAATATTGTCACGTCCGCTGTATTCGGGGTGAAACCCGGTGCCTAACTCAAGAAGCGCGCTCACCCTCCCTTGGATGACGATACTGCCACGCGAGGCTTTGACCACGCCGGCGATGATTTTAAGCAGCGTTGATTTGCCCGCCCCATTTTCGCCAATGATTCCCCACGATTCGCCACGACGGATAGTGAGGCTGATATCGTCAACAGCGCGATAAAAATCATGCACCGCGCGCCCGGTTAGCAACTCAAAAACAGTTTGCAAGCGGCCAGCCCCAGTGCGGATGATGGGGTAGTCCTTGCTTATGTTTTGCAGACGGATAAGGTCGTCTGGGGAGGAGGCTGGGACAGACACGATAAGCTGGCTAGCGGAAGTTGGAGACGGACAGACTAATTCGCGTTTGGATTGGTGAGGCCAAAATTATATGCGAGTCGCGATTGTTATCGGTCATCACTTGCGCCAATATTGTTTTCTCAATTCTGGCGTCGCTTCAGCGCTGGCTAAAGAAAGTCCTCGAAATACGGGGATAAACGGACAAAAAAGCTGATGCCAATGGTCGCGATGACGACACCCGCGAATAACATCGACAGTTCTCCGATTTGCGGCGCAGTGCCTAGTAGCAAACCATCCCGCAGATGCTGCATAACGCCGGTCAATGGATTCCACGTAAACCAGTGCCGGTAAGCTTCGGGAATCGCGGAGACCGGATAAAGCACCGGAGTGAGAAACTGCAGCATCATCAGCGCAGGGGCAACTACTTGTTCAACATCTCGTAATACCGTTTGCAACGCTGCGAAAAAAGCACCGACACCCACTGCCAGAAAATACAGCGTTACGATGGCGAGAAGCAAGGATGGAATCCCCGCGAAATGGAGACTGGAGCCAGTGACTGCGAGCAATATCAGTACTGCTGCATAACCAGCCAGATGCACAAGAAACACGCTGTTTACCGCCGCCAATACCAGCAGCAAATGAGGAAACGCGACTTTTTTTATAAGAGGCGCGTTAGCTTGCACACTTTGCATGGCGCGCATCACGCCATCGGCAAACATCATCCATGGCCACAATGCGATGGCAAGAAAAACGATGTAACTATCGGTCGAGAGATCACCCATCCGGGTTTTGAAGAGTTGGCCGAATACGAACGTGTATATGGCCAACAGCAGCAGCGGATTGGCAAGCGCCCAGACAAGCCCAAAGGCGCTACCAGCGAAGCGCGACAGAATTTCTCGCTCGGTAAACCGAACCAGCAGCAGCAAGGGTTGTGGTCCAGGTGCTATCAAGCGTGCGAGCTAGTGTCTGGTTGCATACGTTTGCGCTGCGTCGAAATTAGACACTAAGGCTACCTTGCGCGCCCTGTTGCTGGCGGCGGTGGCGGAATTTGCGGCAGCTTCGGGCGCACTTGATCAAGCACCTCTTTGTTAAATTTCAACGTTGGGTCGTTGCGAATTTCGCTCAAATAGGTTTCCTCAAAACGCTGTTTGTAGACTTTATCTGCCTCTGCCAGCATCGCGGGTTTGGCGTCTTCGAAGGTGGGGCGGTAACTCGGTACCATCCTGATCAGACGAACAACGTGAATGCCATATTCAGTTTCGACGATGGTGGACTCGTTTGGCTGCAACTTCTCAAGCGCCTTGGCGAATGCACTGTCGAGCACGTCGAGCGACGTAGGCTGAATGTAGCCCGCGTTTTTTGACACCGAATCATCGTCAGAATACTTCCTCGCAATCGAGCCAAGCTCTTCGCCGGCGTCTGCTTTTTCCTTGACCAATTTCGCACGCTCAAACGCGGCATCACGCGAACGATCCGTCAATTTGATCAGCGTATGCCAACTCGTATATAGCGCTGGGCGTTGAAGATCTTTGGCGCGAGTCAGGAAAATTTCGCGGGAAAGTGCGGATAAATCTATTTTTGGTGCGTTGGCGGCGAGCTCTTCGCGGCGATACTTTGCCAGCACCCTTTCGGTCTGATTACGGATTTCTGCCGCCACATTAGGCTGGTTTTGCAAGCCGGATTTTTGTGCTTCAGTTGCCATCACTTTAGCAATCAGGATGCTTTCGACAACTTTAGCCAGACGCGGCGGGTTCAGCAAAAAATCCATGCGATGTTCTTCTGGCAGACGCTGCAACTCTGCGAGTAAATCCTCATATGTAACGCTAACACGGCTGTTATACGCGAGTACTGCGTCGGACTTAGGGCCTTGCGCATTAGTGCCTGTAGTGAATGCTATTGTTGCTGCTGTAACGAATAGTGCGGCTAGTTTTGACAGTTGTTTCATGTTCGATCTAAATTTGTTGTGGAAAAAAAACGGTGGCCGCCAATGGTCGGCCACCGTTTCGATAGTGTTGATTGTCAGTTAAACGTTAAGCCTCCGCCACATAGCCCGTTTGGACAGGTCGTGGATTGCAGGTTGATGCCATCTACAAAACGAAGGTTCAGGTAATACGTGGCGCCTTTGACCAGATTGCAATAAACGTAGCCATTGAATTGCACCGGGAAATTGGCCCATAAAATATTGCCGCCGGCACCGTGGGTTTGATAACACTGCTTCGTCGGTGATGTAGCGACATATGGTATTTTCGTTACATCGAAATCACAGGGGGTCGTGCTGATTGACATAAACACTGTTGCGAGAATGCCGCCTGAGCCGACGTTGTCTTGATAGGTGATGCCGCCTGCGGCGTCGATAGTCGGAATGGTAATTTTGTACGTTAGCGCCTCATCTCCTTGCATGGCAAACAAATCGGATGCCTGCCGCTGCCGGTAATCAGCCAGATCGATATTGTGCTGCCAAGAACGACGAAGCGTGGGCGTTGTGTTGCAGCGCGTCGGGCTCATGGCGTAAGCGTTAACATAACTTCCGGCACCGTTCAACCCGGCATGCACTGGTGTCACCGTGGGAAATTTGGAAATTGTTGGGAGAGAAATCCCGTCAATCGAAAACTCGCCAGATCCTGGCGTCTCTACGAGGAAAGAGGCAGTTGCAGCCGTTGCACTGGCGGCGGTTCCCAGCACAACACTGCCCGCACCAAGGGTGGCGGTCGCCGGAACCGTGGTGGTAATGGTGGTGGTGCCGTTGATCGTGAATGTTGCATTGACTGTGCCGATCCTGACTGAGGTAACACTCGACAATGCGGTGCCGGTGATGGTGACAGAAGCGCCGACTGGTGCAGATGCCGGAGTTACGTTCGTGATGGTCGGCGTCGGCAGCGCAACAGCGCTAACCGTCAACGCCACCGCTTGTGTGGCGGCTCCGCCCGAGATCGTAAAATTGGTGGTTCCCACATCCGCCACTAGTGGAATACCGCATAAGTCACCACGATTGGGGTTAAGTGCCACCCAGTCAGGAAGCACCCCGGTGCTAACAGCCCATCCCCCAGCTGAAACAACTTGGGAGGCGGTAAATTGGTGGCAATACGAGACGCCCGGCGTCGCAGCCGGGGGAGCGGTGCTGGTGATGGTTTGAGCGTAAACGCTTGCAGTGATTGCAAGGTTCAGTCCCAGTACAACAGCGGCTAATTTTGAAATATGTTTCATGGGCGACCTGAATATTGAGTATGGAAAAAGCGTCTGGCCGTAAATTGTGGCCACCGTTTCGATCATTAATTAAAGGTGAAGCCACCGCCGCAAAAAAGCCCATTAGCACAGGTCGTGGCTTGCTGGTTGATGCCGTCTACAAATCGGACGTTCACGTAATACGTCGCGCCTTTGACCAAATTGCAATAGACGTAAGCATTGGATGCTTGTACCGGGAAATTGGCCCATTGAATATTACCGCCGGCACCGTGTGCTTGATAACACTGCTTCGTCGGCGACGAAGGGACATATGGTAATTTTGTTACGTCGAAATCGCACGGGGTCGCGCTTATTGACATAAACACTGTTGCGAGATTGCCGCCCGAGCCGACGTTGTCTTGATAGGTAATGCCGCCTGCGGCGTCGATAGTCGGAATGGTAATTTTGTACGTTAGCGCCTCATCTCCTTGCATGGCAAACAAATCGGATGCCTGTCGCTGCCGGTAATCAGCCAGATCGATATTGTGCTGCCAGGAGCGACGAAGCGTCGGTGACGTGTTGCATCGTGTTGGATCCATTGCATACGCGTTTACATAACTACCGGCACCGCTCAACCCGGCATGCGTTGGCGTCACCGTGGGAAATTTGGAAATGGCCGGCAGCGGAATACCGTCTACAGAAACTTCGCCAGTTGATGCCGACAGCACAACGAAAGACGCAGTTGCTGCCGTCTGGTTGGCTGAGGTACCCAGCACGACGCTGCCCACACCGACGACGGCAGTTGTCGGGACCGTGGCGGAGATGGAAGTGCCTGCACCATTAGGGATGAATGGGGTCGCCTCTGCTGTCCCGATCTTTACTGATGTGACGCTCGAAAGCCCAGTGCCGGTAATCGTGACGGTAGCACCAACCAGCGCCGCCGTTGGCGCTACGCTTGTGATTGTTGGCAGTATTAGTGGTACTGCACCTACTGTGAGAGTGACGGACTGCGTGGCAGTGGCGGTCCCGGTGTTTGCGGGTATGGTGAAGGTGCTTGAACCGATGTCGATTGTCCGCGGAATGCCACAAATCACACCACGTTTTGCATTCAGCGTGGCCCATTCTGGCTTCACGCCTGCTATCACGGTCCAACCACCTGACACGATGGTTTGGGACGCGGTGAATGGATGGCAGTACGTAAGGTCGACTGTTGCATTCGCAGGGGTTGGGCTGGTGATGACCGGCGGCGGCACGTAAACGGTCCCGACCGTCAGCGCTACGGCCTGGCTGGCTGTCGAGCCCCCGTTGTTTGCGGTGATGGTGAAATTACTGGTACCGACATCGGCTGATCTTGGTATGCCACAAATAACGCCGCGCTTGGCGTTAAGCGTTACCCATTCAGGCACAGCACCTGCGCTGATTTGCCAGCCGCCTGACGGAATCGGCGCGGATGCCGCAAAGGCGTGACAGTACAAGGTATCTACAGTCGCGCCAGCCGGCGATGCGCTGGTCATGGAGATTGGTACCGGTGGGTTCGCTGTGATATTAACGGATTGGCTGACGGACCCGACAGCATTTGTTGCGGTGATCGTGAACGTGATGCTGCTTTGGGCTGGCGGAGTGCCTGATAGGATTCCGCCACTCGTAAGCGTCAACCAACCAGGAAGCACGCCTGGCTCTGACCAGACGATTGGTTGCCCACCAACTGCTGTAAAAGTATGGCTGTAAGGCACCCCAACTGCTGCGACGGCTGGCGTCGCGCTGGTAATTTGCGGGGCCCGTGCGGGGATGATCTGAAGACTGACAACCTGTGTGGGAATTGGCGCTATTGTGTTGTTAGCCTGTACGGTAAAAGTGGATGTGGTCGCGGCTGTGGGGGTGCCACTAATCTGTCCCGTGAGGGAGTTGAGCAACAGCCCTGACGGTAGCGATCCGGAGATTACCGACCAAATAGTTGCAAGGGCGCTGTCTGATGTGAGGTTGAAGCTGTATGGCTCGCCGATATAGCCGATGGTGGCGGTTGCTGGGCTGGTGATCGTTGAAGCCCCTGTTATCAACACTGTCGCTGCGCGCGCCTTGACTGCTGAAATATCAGCTGCGTTTATTCCTCCAGACGCATTTACGTCGTAGACGGCATTTGTACTGGTGACAACGGCGCCGGAACGCGCTTTCACCCCACTTATATCGGAGGCGTTGACCGATCGGGAGTTATTGACATCGCCAAGCAAAAAGCCGATTGCTACCGTTGGCGGGCTTACGGAGCCATTGATGTTAGTGAGCGTGATTGCGACGCGCTGGTTGTCGCTGGCGTTGCTGAGTGTGACCACAATTTCATTCGAAGTGAACGTTGTGTTCGCGAGCATGCTGGGCGATATTGTTGTGGTTCCTGCACTCGTAATAGAGCCATCAAATTGGAAGACGATTTTGTGTCCGCCACCGATTGCTCTTGGCTCGACTGTAACTGAACCACCAATGGTTTGGGTTCTGTCGATCGGTAGATCGAAGGGTCCGGCGCTGCCATGGGTTTTCCGCGATTGGACGGCCGTTAGCAGCAGCGGCGTGACACTATTAGAGCCTGCGGAAGCGAGACTTGTACCGTCTCCATTGGTGGCAGTAACAGCACAGCTAACGACGACGCCGCCAGCGAGAGCATTCACGACAATTGGTGACGTCGGTCCGCTATTACTATTCGTGCCACAAGTGGCGGTATAGCTCGTGATAGGGCTGCCACCATTGTTGGTAGGCGCGGCGAATGCCACCGTTACGCTGCCGTTGCCGGCTACGGCCGTCGGACCGGTAGGAGCATCTGGTGCCACCGCATGCGCACTGCCGATGGATAATGCGGCAATCCAGCAGCCCAGCGCCGCTAAAAAAAACTGTTTGTTTCTGGTGAAGCCAATCATTTGTACCTCGATCTTTACGTCTCCGCAGTAGCTATCGACTCATCCTTGTTGAAATGACCCGACTTAACCTTGCCAGCATTCTTCTCCGACGTTTCGCGTTTAGCCAATAAAGACTCAAACGTACGCTTGTCAAAGATGTTGTAGTGAACGCGTCCTCCCATTCTACCACCCGAGCGCCTTTTCCCGGTGCGAGCGGACAATCCGGACCGCTTTTCGGGAGCGCTGGCACCGCACTGCAGGCACGTTCCCTCGGAATTGCGTTTGAGCGTCACTTCTGAGCTATGTTCCCTATTGCCACCCAAACACTGATGATATTGATACGTACTGTGAGTGCATATGGTTGCAGCTCGTGACCAATCTGTCGTTGGCGGTTTGCATGCGGCGGCTTTCAACTTTATACGGGGGACCGCTCTCAAAACGCTAAAGAAAAAGGGGCCTTTCGGCCCCTTTTTCTTGTTTTGTCGTTGTCGACATAACGATATTACTGGATCAAACGTGTGTACTTGTGTGGGATAGAACCGCCGTAAGCGGAAGCAACACCAGTATTCGTGTAGTTGTGAAGCATTGCGCCGATGATTGGCAGACCGAAGTGAACGCGCGGCAAAGCATCAGCCACACCATTCAGCGATGAGCTGACTGGTGTAATGCTCTGCTGAGCTTGTGATGCATCTGCAACATTACCAAAACTCAGGAATGCCCAGCCGTTCGGACCTTGCAGTACGCGACGACCAAGTGTCGCGAATGCAGCACCCGTTGTGGTAGCTGTTGTGGAAGCGAATACATCAAAGCCATTCAGGAGGCGGAAGTTGTTGTTCGAACCGAGCAAGCCAGTTGTACCGAATTCCAGTACGTTCGCTTCCCAGCACAGAACTTGGCCAGCGGCCTGTTGTGCAGGTGGGCGCGGCGACGGCAGAATGGTGCCCGGCGGAGCAGTCAACGTACCTTCTTCACGATTGTACATACCCAAGCCATACGCATCACATGCGCCGGTTGTCGTTGCGCTCGCAAAGTTATTGCTGAACGGACGACCGCCAACTGCTGGCACACCGGTACCAACAAGAATGTGGTTCTTCTTGGTTGGCATGGTGATGATCCAGTCGGTCTTCGAGATGGTTCCAGCGTCGGTCAAGAACTCGTTAGCAACCGTATCACGCATGAACACAGCCGAAACTGCATCACGTGATGACAACCAGTTCGCCGTGACCACACCAGCGGTGGCTGGGAGGGCAGGCTGTCCGGTCACGAACACGTTGCTGACTGTGCTGATACCAGGGCTCAGGGAGATGTTAGGATTCAGATCGCCTGATGGGAAGTATGCTGCGGTGCCTGGAACTGCAGGTGCCCACCAGCCATCAAGCGCTGTTGGCTCGAGGTCATAGTTGGTACCGTTAGCTGAATTGATCAGGCTTGCGCGACCGAACAGACCACCGATTGGGGAAGTCAAGTGACCACCGGTTTGAGCGAATCGGCCAGCAGCACCAGCAGTCGTTGGGGCAGTTGCGGACAAGCCATCATATGCATCTAGTGCGCCGCAGTTAGCTGGAACGCCAGCTGAATTGTGCTTGATATAACCAGTGATGATGGTGTTGGTAACAACGCCCATATCGATGATTTCCATGTAGCCTTCGCGGGTACGATCCAGCGTACCGAAGCTGGTGTTATCCGCTGTTGGCGCGATGTACGTGTAGTTCTTGAACTCATTGAGTGGCAACGTTCCGTCCGTGCGGATCACGCCAGCAGCATTGCCGAACAGATCGCTAGGGGTTACGCAGGAATTGTCGCCCGTCTCAAGTCTTGCACCAGCTGCCGTTGGGATGATAACGCCAGTCCAAACGTCTTGCGGTGACAGGAACAAGTTAAAGTCAAGTACCTCACGGCTATTCTTGCCTTCGAGGAAACGGACTTTGACAATTTTTGTCAGGGAAGTCGTGTTAACGACAGACATCGCAGTGGCGATACCACTACGAACCGTGTAGTAAGGATAAACCAGCACTTGGCCCTCACCATCCGGATTGATATGCACTGCGTTAGCGGTACCAGCAGCGCCTAGCGCTCCCAAGCCCGCCAGTACGGCTGCGTGCATCGATTTCATTTTGAACGTATTCATTTTTTAAAATACTCCTTTTAGATATTAAAGTGATCACTTTAGAAGCTACAACACTACAAGTTTATACCAGCTAAACCCAATTTTCAAACTTTTTTGTTGGTATACCGTACACCTGCATTTTGCCGCGCGCTCAGCCTTGGTACACAAACCACCACTTGCCCGCATCCAAAATCCACGTCTCTTTGATTGGGTTGGTGAATTTTACGCCCTGCACAGTCATATCCACCAACACCGTTACTTCACATGTATCCGTCCCGCAAACAGCCTTATCCGCCTTAGCGCCGCGCCAAAAACCGGTGCGCACTCTTGGCCGATACTGCTCAACACTCATCAGCGATCGTCCGCCCGGGCTGATGAACTGATATGCAACGTTTACTTCCGCCTTAAGCAATGCATCCCAGCGCTCCTGTGCACGCCCCAATACAAGACGCGACACAGTATCCCCGCTCTTATCATCAATTGCCGACGTTTGCGTCGGGCCAATCGACCCACAACCAACGAGATTTACTGCAAATATGACTGCGAAAAAAATGACGCCTGAAAATTTAAATTGCACAATTAATCCGCTTCTTCTCGGCAATACTTAAAGTAAAACCTGAGATAAAAATTGCCTCAAAAAAAGAGTAATAAATTCTACCCTTACCGTCAATAGATTCCGGGGCTTTTCCGCCGTCTGTGGCGTTTTTGCAACAATATTGCCATCGCTTGCGCCTTTGGAACCGGTTACGGCGATCGTCTGCCCTATTTCTGTGTCTTTGGTAAAAACTTCTCCAGCGTCGGCAATTTTCTGCGAATTTCCTCAGTGACCGCGCGCGCGTCGTCCGAATTGGTTACTACTGTTGGCGTAATAAGCAAGACCAGCTCTGTGCGACTTTTGCTCAAACTCTGCGTGCCGAAAAGCCCGCCGATTAGCGGAATCTTCGACAAAAGTGGCACCCCCGACGTTCCCGTCCTGTTCACATCCTGAATCAGTCCAGCCAGCACCATCGTCTCACCAGAGCTCACCGTCACCACGGTTTGCGCCTTGCGTGTCGCAATGGTCGGATTCGCGCTGGTACTGGTCGGGGAACTTACTTCTTGATTGACATCAAGCGTGACCCTGCCACCCGCGTTAATTCGCGGCGTGACCGTCAGAATCACGCCAGTACTTAAATATTGGCGGGTGGTGACCACGGTGCCGCCGGTGCCGGTACCGGTAGAAGCACCGGTATCGACGGAAATCTGGTCGCCGACGTTAATTGTCGCCTTTTCATTATCAAGCACCATCACGCGGGGCGTAGAAATTACTTTTGAGCGCCCGTCCGTACCTAGCGCCTGCAATAAAGCACGAATGTCGCCGCCTATTGCCGTGTTAATAAGTTGCAATCCGGGAGCGGTCGGGATCAGTGAGCGTGGATCAACAATAGCCCCCGTTGAGTTAAGTGTGCCCGGTAGGCGTGGCAACGATCCCGACACACTTCCGTCACCGTTAACGCCACGCAACGACCCCACTGTGTTGTTGCGGGCATTGATGAACCACTCGATGCCGTATCTTAAATCGTCGCTCAGTGTGACTTCAGCGATCAATACTTCAACCGACACCTGACGTCTTGGTACATCCAATTGCCGTAGCGCGCTTTGAATGGTTTCGTAATCCGAGGGCGACGCTAAAATCAGCAACGCGTTGTTGTCATTATCGGCAATGATGCGAACATCCTTCGATACGCCAACGCCGCCACCTGCAAACGACACAAGCGATTGGATGGCCGACTGCAGCGGTGTTTGTGGCGCAACCGGACTGCCCGGTGTGGTGGGCGAGGTGATTTGCACCGGACGCTGGCCTGGCGCCAACGTCGGTGTTGTGCTAGCCCCTTGCTTATTGCCATAAACCTCGCTCAAAAGCTGCGCCAATTTTTCGGCCTTGCCATGCTGGACGGCGTAAACGTTTAGCCGCAATCCACCGGCGACGCCACCGCTCTTGTCAAGGCGTTCAATCCATTTTTTTGCCTCCTCAAGATAACGCGGCTGTGTGGTCACCACCAGCAACGCATTCAATCGCTCGATAGGAATGTATTTCACGATGCCAGCGAGTGGACTGGCAGTACCGGCCCCGAAAATACGATCAAGGTCGCCGCCGAGCGCCTTCACATCTGTCGATAGTGGATACAATCCGATCGAATAGCCAGCGAGAAAATCGACGTCGAACAACTCCACAATGTCGAGGAGGTGGCGCAATTCACGTTGCGTGCCGGAAAGAATAAGCAGGTTTCGGATCGGGTCCTGCTGCACGGATGCAGGGTCGGCTTGGTAGGGCAACAGAATGCGCGCCATATCACCCACGCCGACAAATTTCAACTGGACGACCAGCGGCGTATAGCCATTTGGCAAAGGCTTATTGACACCACCAAGTATCGGCGACACTGAGCCCTTGATGCCAAGCGCTGCGGGCCTGATTTTGTACATACCCTCTTCTCTCACCATCACTTGCCCGGCATCGCGCAGCAGCCCCTCCAGGATCGGCAGTAAATCCTGACGCGATACTGGTTTGGAGGCACGTATTGTTGCTTTACCGGTTGTCTGCGGGTGGATCGTAAAAAACTCCTTGAGATAGTCCCCAAGAATGTATTGCACGATTTGGCGAATATCCAGATCTTCGAAATTCAGAGTGAATTCCTCGGGTCCACTTGGCGGTGTGGGCGTGGGTGGTTTTTGATTGACGAAATTGCCAGTGCCGGCGTACGTACGGGCGGTGTCACGGGCAGGTTCAGTGCCCGCTACTGAAGCAGCGGATGGCGCAACCGGTACTGCTACTACAGTCGATGCTGTTGCCACGCTACCGACCATGACAGCATCTGATTTAGGTGCCGGAGGTGCAGGTGCAGGTGCAGCCATATTTTCCAGCTTCGTGTCAGACGATGGCGAGAGTGGCTGTTGTACCGCCTCAGGTTTCGATTCCGCAACAGACGGCGCCTGGGAGTTCTCTACACCATTTCCCTTTAGTGATGCACAACCACTGAGCGTAAGCGCCAACATAGTCAGGATGCCGCCGCGCAGGACAAATCCAAAGGCTCCGACAGGAACTGTCGGGACAAGAGTGTGGAACAGCTTGCGAGATTTAGTGTTCACAGTTCGCGCTCATAAAAGAAACATTCGGGGGATGGACCGCACGCGGCGTTTACCGGCGGGATAGTCATGGCGAATCCATCGTGGTTGCTCATTGCTGCGGCACATTGGGGAAGCGACGGCGGCGCTGCGTGCCAACGGTTGCATCAGGCGGAGTCGCTGGTGCGGCGGTCTGCGCAGTATCAGTCGGCGGCTGCACCCAACCTGGCATTACGGATGAACCGGCGCGCGGCCCGGTTGCTGCGACACCGCCACCCGCGATCGGTGAAACTGGGGCGGCCGGTGCGGCAGCCGGCATAGTCGGAATGGCGCCAACCACAACACCTGTTGGTGGTGGCCGCTGGGCCGCTCCGGGCACACCAGCAACAGGCGCACCTGGCGGCGGCGCGATTGGTGCCGGTGGCGAAGCGGCGGTGCGCAACGTCAGCTCCTCGGTCTCTTCGCCCTGTTTTAAGACAACGCGCATAGCATCAACAGATGCGACGGAAATACCGGTGGATATGATTTCAGCTCCCTTCGCTACTCGCACGCCTTTGCCTGTAGAAACTTCCACCAAAAATGCAAACGGGAGATCCTGATTCAGGACTGTACCCGCAAGCCTGAATTGGCCTTTTTTCATCGCCGGCTGAACGGCACCGGCGACGATAGGAGTAGGGCGACGTGTTGGCACAAAAAGCGGTCGTTCCACGGTCTGGTTGAAAGCCACATCTGCTGCAGGCAAGGCAAACGCGGGTAACAACGACGTATCGGACCCCTTTGCCGCCTGCCCGACCACAATCACTGGTGACGGACGAAGGCTGCTTCCCCATTGCGTCTCAAATCCAACCACGCCAAGCAATCCAATCGCGAGTCCGCCTATGACTGCGGTCAAGCCGTGTCGCTGGAGCCACTGTTGCCATGTGACGCTCATGCTGGACCTCCTTTGCTTCGCGGCGGCGCATCGGAACTGCGACCTTTGGCACCACTTGGTGCGGCTGTCGATCCGGTTCCGCTATCGCCTGTTGATGGAACAGGCTGAGCCACGTCACTCGCAGCCCGAAGCGCAAACGCGTGAACATCAAGCTGGACAAACATTTCCGGCTCTGGCGTCCCCGGCGCGGGCCGATAGCCGGATCCAATATTTATTGGGGTGACCACTACGGTATCAATGAAGAGATAAGGCTCCTTTGATTCAAGTGCGTGCAGCACCCGACGCAGATTCGCGGTATTCGTGTTCAACGTAAATGCCGCCGCAACTTGTCGGTAAGCTCCATCCTCCTTCAGCGCGTTCCCCGGTGCCGATGATCCACCCACCTTGCCCCCGTTGGCTTCAATCGTCGTCCGCACTGTTTCCTGCAATTCCGCCAGCGCAAGGGCCGACGATGTTCCCTTGAGAAACAGCTTCTTCACATCCCGGGCCTTTAGAAGTTCAAGCTTCTCCGTCAAGCGCGGTCGCAGCGTGTTGAACGCCGTCTGGGTACTCACCTGACGGCTAAGTTTCGCGATGTTCTCGTCGTAATGCCGGTGCAGCAGCACGGCCGGCACCGCAATGGCAGCTATCAGGAGCCCAACCATCAACACCAGCAACGCAACAGCCAATATTCGACGTTTGCGCGGTGCTGCAGGCAGCCAAGTCGGTGTATTCGTCGGGCTCATGAACCGCTCCGTTTGGCGGGTGTTGCAGGCGCCGGCGTGGACATTTTCGCAGGCGGGGCGAGCGAAGCAGGCGGTGGCGCATTGGTGACTGGTGACGACGCCGTGGGCGGTCCGGCAGGTGACGCTGGCGCGGCTGGCGGCACTGGTTGCATTGGTGTCAGCACTGGTGCCGCGACATTCGCAGGCGGGACACCCGGACTGGTAGTGGTGACGACTGCGGTCGGAACCGCCGGAGCCACCGCTGCCGTCGGTGCAATTGCTGGCGGGACGGCGACATCATCAATGCTTTCGGCGGCAGGCACCAGACGTGGTTTGATTTCCGCCGAGACATGGAAGCGCTCAGTAGTGAGTTGCATGCGCGACGTCGGCGTCACCTGTTTGGAATTCTGGAATAAGGACATGGGCGATTGTTCCAGATTTTCGATGACCTTTGATGCCGATTGCGCCTCGCCAATCACGATCACTTCGCGCACTTTGCCGCTTAATTTTATTTCGAGTCTCTGCACCCAGGTCGTATCGGGAAATGTTCGCGCCAACTCTTCGAGCACCGCCAACACTGGATGCACGGCGTGCTTTCGGGTCGTCAGAAAATTATACTCAGCGACGAGCTTTGTATATTCCGAATAAACGCGTTCACTGATCTGAAACTCTGCGCCGGACTTCTGCGCCTGCGGATTCAGCGCCTTCACGGCTTCGCGTTTTTGCCAGATCGGCAAGATGACTGCGGCAAAAAGAAGCACCGCCACCAACCCAAGCAAAGCGAGATTAATCTGATGCGAACGGCTGAGTCTGCGCGGTGGCTTGTCGACGAGGGGCTGCAGGTCGAAAGCGCTAGCGTTACTGGTGGCCCCCTCGGCGATACCTATCGCTGTGCAAGTAAGGCCAGCACGACGCAGCGTGCCGATCAATGCAGCCATTGCTGGCTTCGAGGCAACAGCCAGCGATACAACAATTTTTTCGTTTTGCGGATCACGCCGCACGACTTGAACATCGTAGTAGGCTTGATCGGGCGTAAATGGTGTGTGGCGATCAAGTTCGAACCCCACTACTTCGCGCAGGTTTTCCTCGGTTGCTAGCGGCAGCGTAATTGTTTTTAGCAGTGCCTGTTCAGGCGTTAACACCAATCGGACCTGATCACGCCCTGCCGCAATCAGCGCGCGCAGCACAGGACTATTCGCAAGCGCATCAATTGGCATCCGTTGTGGTGCCGAAGCTCTCGCGGCGCTGCCAGTAGGCGAGACAATGGTCAAGCCGGTTTCATCCAAGGCTACATTGGTGGCGATAGCGTCGCCGTCAAGCCATCTCGCCATTGATGTTGGGAGCATGGCCGTTAGCTCGCCCGTCCACCAGCGCCAAAACGGCAACAGGCCCGCGCTGGCAGCTTCTGTTGGCGTGGATTGGGGGGATTTTGTCTGCATCATGGAATGATCATTGCTGTGAGGCGAGCGAGACCGGTGGTGCCGAGAAAGCATCCACAGCAGGCGCTGACGACCCCTCTTTCCAGCGCAAAAAAGTATACGGACGCTTCGGTGTCGCCAAACGCATTACCACCGCCTCGCGCACAAAGCTCGACCCCTCGTTACCGGCGCCACCACTTGCGACAGCCCGGACGATCACAATGCCATTGGCGAAACTTGAATACGGCACAGCGAGTGCGAACTGCGGTACCGGCAGTTTCGCAGCGCGGGCTTGCTCGCGCAGCGCGATGTATTGGTCCACCGCCACATCGGTCGCGCCGGGAAGCGCGCGCAGCACGCCGCGCGGGGCGATGCTCGCGTTAATTCCGGGCTGGCGTGAGTAGATGGTGATCAATGGCGCAACCTTATCGAATAGTTCTGGCGTCATGCCTATCACGAGGCGCAATTCCTCGTTTGATTGGAAGGCCGCATTGGCTGGTTTATACGTATACCCGGCCGCGAGATATTCGGCTTCTTCTGCTCCGCGCAGGCGCTTCAACGAATCCGGATCGCGCCAATCGAGTATTGCATCTGTTATTGCAGCGGCTTCTTCATCTTTCATGCCCTGCGAGGCAAACAAACCGCGCATCAGCGCATCGGAAGCCGTATTCATATCGATTTTACCAGACTCGTCCGTCATCGTGACTTCCACGGCAATGCCCTGATAGTTCCAAGGCGTGGCCACGCCATCAGTGGTCCAGCGATTCAGCAATTGTGGCGGCTTCAACATTTCAAAAATGCCGCGCTGTACGGCGGCGTCGGTCGCAGCTTCGAGGCGCGCGCGCGCCAGCGAATTGGCGACGATATTTACATCGGTGCGCATCGCATAAATGAAAGAGGACGCGATCAGCATCAGCAGGGTCGTGATCCACAACACAATGATGAGCGCAATGCCCTCCTGACCCCGGCGAGCAGGACCAATTGCATATTGTGCGCGTCGCGAAATCGCCGGCATCATGTGCGACGCGGTCCACATTGACGCTGGAACGCGTTGTCGTAGCAGCCCGCCTCTTCACCCAAGCGAAGGCTGACGACCAGTGGCGGTACATCGCGGCCGTTGTCCG
>JANNRY010000273.1:0-1695 GCA_031401935.1 Betaproteobacteria bacterium
CATCGACAGTGACGCTCGTCTTGAAAAACGCAAGGGCGCAATAGCCCAGAAAAAAGAAGATCATCACGCACGTGATGACAAGGCTCGCAAAGCGTTGCTGCGGTTTTGTCTGCATGGTCTTTCTCCCTGTTTGCGTACTGCAGGTTAACGCACATAGGTTACTCCATTGGGCTCGAACTGACAGCGATTGCCGGCCAAACCGATCCTCGACCACGCGGCTGCCGTGACCTAACGACGAGACGGAAAACGCTAAAACTGGCGGGGCTTTCAGGTCATTTATGCCCCAAGAACCCCGTCAAATGGCGTTCTACGCAAATTCACACTAACGCGGCAATTCAGACGATCCCATCAAATACGCATCCACCGATCGCGCGCACTGGCGGCCTTCGCGGATGGCCCACACCACCAATGATTGCCCGCGCCGCATGTCGCCCGCTGCAAATACTTTGGGATTGGCGGTTTGGTACCCAAGCGCTGCATCGGTGTCGTCAACGCTTGCTTTCACATTGTTGCGCTGATCGCTTGTCACGCCGAGCGCGCCGAACTGTTCGAGCAAGCCCGCCTGCGCCGAGCCGACAAATCCCATCGCGAGCAGCACCAGATCGGCTTTCATTTCAAACTCGGAACCCGCGATTTCCTGCATTTTGTTTTCTTTCCACTCCACACGAACGGCCTTTAGTTTTTCCACCTTGCCGTTCTTGCCGATGAATTCCTTGGTCGCCACCGCCCAATCGCGATCACAACCTTCTTCATGCGAAGACGAGGTGCGCAATTTGATCGGCCAATTCGGCCACACCAGCGGCTTGTTCTCATGCTCGGGTGGTTGGGGCATCAGCTCGAATTGCGCAATCGATGCTGCGCCGTGGCGGTTTGATGTCCCCACGCAATCGCTGCCCGTATCGCCGCCGCCAATGACGACAACGTGTTTGCCGGTCGCGGTGAGCTGATCAGCCACGGTGTCGCCCGCGACAACCTTGTTTTGTTGCGGCAAGAAATCCATCGCAAAGTGAATGCCCGCCAATTCGCGGCCCGGCAGCGGCAAATCGCGCGGCCATTCAGCGCCACCCGACAGCACCACTGCATCGAAGTCCTGCAAGAGCACATCGGCGGGCACGTTCACGCCAATATGTTGGCTCACGCGAAATTGCACGCCTTCGGCTTCCATTTGGGCGATGCGACGGTCGATGTGTGATTTCTCCATTTTGAAATCGGGAATGCCATAGCGCAACAAGCCGCCGAGCCGGTCACTCTTTTCAAACAAAATCACATCGTGGCCCACTCTGGCGAGCTGCTGCGCGGCTGCCATGCCGGCTGGTCCTGAGCCAACCACTGCAACCCTTTTGCCAGTGCGGCGTTTGGCTGGCTGCGGCGTGACCCAGCCCATTTCCCAGCCCTTGTCGATGATCGCGTGTTCGATCGATTTGATACCGACCGCGTCGTTGTTGATGTTGAGCGTGCACGCGGCCTCGCACGGCGCAGGACAAACGCGACCCGTGAACTCGGGAAAATTATTGGTCGAGTGGAGGGTATCGAGCGCCTCGCGCCAGTTTTGACGAAACACCAGATCGTTGAAATCCGGAATGATGTTATTGACCGGACATCCTGTCTGACAAAACGGAATGCCGCAATCCATGCGCCGTGCGAGGCCGCGTGCACGCTCAACATCAACAACGACGCGGTCGGTATCAAATCGAT
>JANNRY010000274.1:0-2414 GCA_031401935.1 Betaproteobacteria bacterium
TACATTTCTAGTTGAATTTGCCGTGTTGGTATGCTTCCTGCTGTATAACACCCAGCTGGTATCGAGTCTTGCAACCTTTACCGGCGTAATTGGCATTACCCATGGAAGCAAAGTAGGGCGCGCTCCACCAAAAAATAATAGCAAGAGATTCACTGATTGGATTTGGCTTCGGATTAACGATTTCGACTGCGTCGTGTTCAGCGCAGTCGAAATTTTCTCCGCTGTGCCGACCTCAGGAACGTGAATAGATTTAGGGAGTTAATATGATTCGCATGTTTAGCCACCATTTCCAACTAAGCACGCTGCTGCTCGCCGCGCTCAACGCGGTTTGCGTCGGTCTTGTTGTTGTTTTTGGATACTTTCTTTTTTACCCTGCGATGGGTAACGCGGTGCTTCATTCGGGGTCCGGCGCAATCGCAATCGCACTCGGTATTTTTGCGCTTCTCGCGCGCTTCTCGTTTAGCCGCACCGCCTCCGCGATGATCAATCGGCGGGTGTTGATTTTGGGTGTTGGTCGGGATGCCGCCATGGTGAAAGATGCGCTCGATAAAGCGAGCGTTCGGGGTCTTTCCATCGTGGGCTTTTATCCGATTGATACCGAACAGCAAGTGGATGCGGCGTTGCCCGCAAACAAGATTTTGCCGCCTTCGAAATCGATCGGCGAAATTGCCCGCCAGCACAACGTGAGCGAAATCGTACTCGCTACACGGGAACGACGCGGCGGCACGCTGCCGTTGACGGATCTGCTCAATTGCAAGCTTCAAGGCATCAAGGTTACCGATCTCTCTGCATTTTTTGAGCAATACCACAGCAAAGTCAGGATCGATCTGCTTCGCGAAAGCTGGTTTATCTTTGGAGACGGCTTTCGCCAACACACTGCGCGCCTGGTTGTGAAGCGTGCGTTCGACATCGTTGCCAGTGGCATATTGCTTATCCTTAGCCTGCCAGTCATGTTGCTTGCCGCATTGGCCATTAAGCTCGAAAGCGCTGGCCCGATCATTTATCGTCAGGAACGCGTGGGCCTTGGCGGAAAATCATTCGACGTGCTCAAATTTCGCAGCATGCGCACCGACGCCGAAAAAGACGGCAAACCGCAGTGGGCACAGGCAGGCGACTCCCGCGTGACCCGTGTTGGCCGCCTCATGCGCCTGACGAGGATCGACGAACTGCCCCAACTGATCACCGTACTTACAGGCCAGATGAGCTTGGTCGGCCCGCGTCCAGAGCGTCCCTATTTTGTGGATCAGCTTGTCCAGCAGATTCCGTTTTATGGCGCACGGCATAGTGTTAAGCCGGGTGTGACAGGCTGGGCACAGGTTCGCCATCATTATGGCGCGTCGGTTGATGATTCGTCCGACAAATTGCAATACGACCTTTATTACGTGAAGAACCATACCTTGTTCTTTGACATCCTCGTATTGTTCTACTCGGTACGTGTAGTGGTGCTTGCGCAGGGTTCGCGCTAGACGGGGGCACTAAAGCGTTTCGTTTACCGTCGCCTGTATGGGGGATTGAAAAATGATTGGCTTTCTGGCAGCTCGTTCCAAAATTGTTCGGTTGCCGTCGCGCCCTCAGCCGACGGCACTCGACCAAGAGAGAAATTTCTTGACGCGCATTCTCGGACATTCAACGAGAAAAAAGGCATCCGCTGGGGTTGATGCCAACAGCAAAAATTCCATCGCCCAAGGACCGCGAATCAGGGTGATTGCCGAGTGATGCGACAGGCGAGCGGTGTCACCGTCGGGCCTGCTCTTCAATAGGCTGGTGATGCAGCGATCGCAAGGCAAATCGCACGTGGTCTTGCCACTAACACTATGTTTGGTAACCCGGAGATATCGCCCTATTTGGTGAAAACCAACCGTTGGCGACACACTCTTCGCGGTCCAATTGGTTGCGCCCTCGGTGCCCCCGACCCAACAACTGTCATAACGCTTGCGACAAAAGGCGTGTATATTTAATTCACAGCGTGCTCAATTCATGCTCAGCGTGCGCAGCATATTTTGGTAAATCCGCGCCACTGTGCAGTTCCCCAGCAATCGACTCCTTCGAGGAGCGCCGAGACCAATGCATACTATCGTTGTTAGACTCGCTGCCTGCTTTGCCTTTGGTTGCGCCGCACTTAGCGCGATTGATGTAAGTGCGCTCGCGCTCACGGGCGTCAAATCCAGAAAAATCCATGGTGCTGCGGGTCCGTTTGATCTGACTATCGATCCCGCACAGGCGTTTAATGCATCCGTCAGCGTCGAGCCACGAACCATTGGCACTGGCTACGTCATCGTTTTCCAGTTTGATGAAGTCATCGTCGCGACAGGCACGCCTGCATCAGCGGATGGATTTGGCCCGGTTGGCTCAGTCTCAGCAGCGATTACCGGTGCGGCAACCAATGAAGTGAGCGTCACGCTTACTGGTATCCC
>JANNRY010000275.1:0-11982 GCA_031401935.1 Betaproteobacteria bacterium
CTGCCGCATCGATCGAATCGACCATATCTTCATCGAGCATCTCACCAGAACTTATGATTACGCTTGCCGTATCGGGATGGACAATATCGCCGACCGCGACGCGTCCAAGAATACGCTCACGCAATGCCTCAACGACTTCGCCGCCTTCGACCAATGCTTTCACAGCCAGACCGTTGGTCGTTCCGCAATCGTCTTCGGTCACCACCAAATCCTGGGTCACGTCAACGAGACGACGTGTGAGGTAGCCAGAGTTAGCTGTCTTCAACGCCGTATCTGCAAGGCCTTTACGCGCACCGTGCGTTGAAATAAAGTACTGCAACACGTTCAGACCTTCGCGGAAATTCGCCGTGATCGGCGTTTCGATGATCGAGCCATCCGGCTTTGCCATCAAGCCGCGCATACCTGCCAACTGGCGAATCTGAGCCGCAGAACCGCGCGCGCCGGAGTCAGCCATCATATAAATGGCGTTGAACGACTCTTGCGTGGTCACTTTGCCGTCACGAGTGGTAACTGGCTCTGACCCTAGCTGCTCCATCATGGCCTTGGCGACCTGATCACCGGCGCGGCCCCAAATGTCGACCACCTTGTTGTAGCGTTCACCCTGCGTCACCAAACCTGAAGTGTACTGATTCTCAATTTCTTTCACTTCGTGCTCGGCCGCACTGATGATGTCTTTTTTCTGCGGCGGCACCAGCATGTCATCGATCGAAATCGACAAACCTGCGCGGGTTGCGTAAGTGAAGCCCGTATACATCAATTGGTCGGTGAAGATGACGGTCTCGCGAATACCGCAGCGACGGAATGCAGCGTTGATAAGCTTTGAAATTTCCTTCTTCTTCAACGTTTTATTGATGTAAGGGAATGAGAGTCCCTGTGGCAAGATTTCCGACAAGATGGCTCGGCCAACAGTCGTCTCGTAACGCTTGACGCGCGAGATGATTTCGCCCTTTTCGTCCTTGTCGGTTTCCTTGATGCGAATGGTGATTTTGGCGTTTAACGAAATTTCGCCACAGTCATACGCACGTTGAGCTTCTGCAACGTTGACGAACATCGAGCCTTCGCCCTTTGCAGCCACACGTTCACGTGTCATGTAGTACAAGCCCAGCACGATATCCTGCGACGGAACGATCGATGGCTCGCCAGATGCAGGGAACAGCACATTGTTGGAAGCCAGCATCAAAGTGCGGCACTCCATCTGCGCTTCGAGTGAAATCGGCACGTGTACCGCCATTTGGTCGCCGTCAAAGTCGGCGTTGAATGCGGCACAGACGAGCGGATGCAACTGGATAGCTTTACCTTCGATCAGAACTGGCTCGAACGCCTGAATACCAAGGCGATGCAGCGTTGGCGCGCGATTCAGCATGACCGGATGCTCGCGAATGACGTCTTCGAGAATATCCCAGACCAGCGGCTCCTCAGCCTCCACCATTTTCTTGGCGGCCTTGATTGTTGTTGCAGCACCCAGCACTTCGAGCTTGTGGAAAATGAACGGCTTAAATAATTCCAGCGCCATTTTCTTCGGCAGGCCGCACTGATGCAGCTTCAATGTCGGACCAACGACGATTACAGAACGACCGGAATAATCGACGCGCTTACCGAGCAAGTTCTGACGGAAACGACCCGACTTGCCCTTGATCATGTCAGCCAATGATTTCAAGGCGCGCTTGTTTGCACCCGTCATGGCCTTGCCACGACGACCGTTATCCAACAAGGAATCAACAGCTTCCTGCAACATGCGCTTTTCGTTGCGCACGATGATTTCAGGTGCCTTCAACTCAAGCAAACGCTTCAAGCGATTGTTGCGGTTGATGACGCGACGATACAAATCGTTCAGGTCGGATGTGGCGAAACGTCCGCCGTCCAATGGTACCAGCGGACGCAAATCCGGCGGCAACACAGGCAACACTTCCAACACCATCCAGTCGGGTTTGATCCCTGACTTCGAGAAAGCCTCAAGCACCTTCAAGCGTTTTGAGATCTTCTTGATCTTTGCTTCGGACCCGGTATTGCCGAAATCCTTGCGCAACTGTTCCATTTCGTGAGGCAGATCAAGCTTCCTCAGCAATTCGCGGATACCTTCGGCACCCATCGCGGCATGAAAATCATCGCCATATTCCTCTACTTTGGCGAGGTAATCATCTTCAGTTAGAAGCTGGCACTTATTAAGCGGTGTCATGCCTGGATCAGTCACAACAAATGCTTCAAAGTACAGCACACGCTCGATATCGCGGAGCGTCATGTCCAGCACCATGCCAAGACGGCTTGGCAGGGACTTCAGGAACCAGATGTGCGCGGTCGGCGAGGCCAACTCGATGTGGCCCATACGTTCGCGCCGTACCTTGGATAGCGTGACTTCAACGCCGCACTTTTCGCAAATAACGCCACGATGTTTCAAACGCTTGTACTTACCGCACAAACATTCGTAGTCTTTGATCGGTCCGAAAATCTTGGCGCAGAACAACCCATCGCGTTCTGGTTTGAACGTACGGTAGTTAATGGTTTCGGGCTTCTTGACTTCGCCATACGACCACGAACGAATCTTGTCCGGGCCGGCCAGACCGATTTTGATCGCATCGAATTCTTCTTCGTGCGTGACTTGCTTGAATAAGTCGAGTAGAGCTTTCATATTTTCTCCAGATGTCTGATTGGAATGCTGTTGGGAGTAACTAAAAAACTCTCACAATCAATAGCGTTCCAAATCAATATCGATGGCCAGCGAACGGATTTCTTTGACCAGCACGTTGAACGATTCGGGCATGCCTGCATCGATTTTGTGCTCGCCCTTAACGATACTCTCGTAAACCTTGGTACGGCCCGAGGTATCGTCTGACTTGACTGTCAGCATTTCCTGCAACGTGTATGCAGCACCGTAAGCCTCGAGTGCCCATACCTCCATCTCGCCGAAACGCTGTCCGCCGAACTGCGCCTTGCCGCCCAACGGCTGCTGGGTGACGAGCGAGTACGGACCGGTCGAACGTGCATGCATCTTGTCGTCCACCAAATGGTGCAGTTTCAGGATGTGCATGTAGCCGATCGTAACATCGCGCTCAAACGGCTCGCCGCTACGACCATCGTGCAAGGTCGCCTGCGTTTTTGTCAGATTGAGCTTCAGGCGTTTGGCGGTTTCTTCGTCGTATGCAAGATCCAGCATCATGCGAATTTCCGATTCCGCCGCGCCGTCAAACACCGGTGTCGCGAATGGCACACCACGCGTCAGGTTCTTCGACATCGTCAGGATCTCATCATCCGACAACTGGCTGAGGTCTTCTTTTTTACCACTGGTGTTGTAGACCTTGTCGAGGAACTTGCGCAGCTTGGTGACGCTATCGTTGGCCTTTACCATCTCACCAATTTTCAAGCCAAGTCCTTTGGCAGCCCAGCCCAGATGGGTTTCCAGAATCTGTCCAACGTTCATACGCGAAGGCACGCCAAGCGGGTTCAACACGATGTCCATCGGCGTACCGTCCGCCATAAACGGCATGTCTTCCACCGGCACAATTTTCGAGATCACACCCTTGTTACCGTGGCGACCGGCCATCTTGTCACCAGGTTGCAGGCGGCGTTTAACGGCGACGTACACTTTGACCATCTTTTGCACGCCTGGTGGCAATTCGTCACCCTGCGTGAGTTTGCGTTTCTTCTCGTCAAACGCCTTGTCGAATTCCTTGCGGGTCAGATCGAGCGCTTCCTTCTGCGATTCCAGTTGGCGCGCATCATCATCATCCGTCAGACGGATATCGAACCAGTCGTGGCGTGGCAGATCTTCAAGGTAAGCCTTGGTGATCTTGGTGCCCTTGGCTATTTTCTTCGGACCGCCCTTGGCAACCTTACCAGCCAGCATTTTTTCGATACGCTGAAACAAGTCGTCTTCCACGATGCGCAACTGATCGGCCAAATCCTTCTTGTAATCCTTGAGCTGGTCGTCAACAATTTGTTGCGCGCGCTTGTCGCGCACGATGCCTTCGCGTGTGAAAACCTGTACGTCAATCACGATGCCGGAAATACCCGACTGCACGCGTAGCGACGTGTCTTTCACGTCAGACGCTTTTTCACCGAAGATCGCGCGAAGTAGTTTTTCTTCAGGTGTCAGTTGGGTTTCGCCTTTTGGCGTGACCTTGCCGACCAATACGTCGCCAGCTTCCACTTCTGCACCGATATAGACAATGCCGGACTCATCCAGACGACCCAGCATGCGCTCGGACAGGTTGGAAATATCGCGGGTAATTTCTTCCGGGCCAAGCTTGGTATCGCGCGCGACGACAGACAATTCCTCGATATGAATCGAGGTGTAGCGGTCTTCAGCAACGATGCGCTCGGAGATCAGGATCGAATCCTCGAAGTTGTAGCCGTTCCACGGCATAAACGCGACCAGTAGGTTTTGTCCCAGTGCCAGTTCGCCCATGTCGGTCGAAGCACCATCGGCAATCACGTCGGACTTGGCGATGATGTCACCAACTTTTACCAGCGGACGATGGTTGATGTTGGTGTTCTGGTTGGAGCGGACATATTTCACGAGGTTGTAAATATCAACGCCCGCTTCACCCGGCTGGGTTTCGTTGTCGTTGACGCGCACGACTACACGACCTGCGTCGACGAAATCAACGCGGCCCCCACGACGTGCCATCACCGCTGTGCCCGAGTCCATTGCAACGGTACGTTCAATACCTGTACCGACCAACGACTTCTCGGCACGCAGGCATGGTACGGCCTGACGTTGCATGTTTGAGCCCATCAATGCGCGGTTCGCGTCATCGTGTTCAAGGAACGGAATCAACGATGCAGCGACTGACACGATCTGTGCCGGCGCTACGTCGATGTATTCGATCTTGTCGGGTGCTGACAACATGAATTCATTGTGATTGCGACATGAAACCAACTCATCGACAAAGCGGCCGGACTTGTCAGTCTCAGCGTTCGCCTGGGCGATCACATACTTGCCTTCTTCGATTGCTGACAAATACTCAATGTCGCCATCCACTTTGCCATTGCTGACTTTGCGATACGGCGTTTCGATAAAGCCGTAATCGTTCACGCGTGCATACAAGGCGAGTGAGTTGATCAGGCCGATGTTCGGGCCTTCTGGTGTTTCGATTGGACACACACGACCGTAGTGGGTCGGGTGTACGTCACGCACTTCAAAGCCGGCACGTTCACGCGTCAAACCACCTGGGCCCAATGCAGAAACGCGGCGCTTGTGAGTGATTTCCGACAGCGGATTGGTTTGATCCATAAACTGCGAAAGCTGGCTGGAGCCGAAGAACTCCTTGATCGCGGCCGAAACAGGCTTGGCGTTGATCAAATCGTGCGGCATCAAGTTTTCGCTCTCGGCTTGCGAGAGGCGTTCACGCACCGCACGCTCAACGCGCACAAGGCCCGAACGGAATTGGTTTTCAGCCAATTCACCCACAGAACGAACGCGACGATTACCGAGGTGATCGATATCGTCAATTGCGCCGCGACCATTACGCAGCTCAACGAGAATCTTGATGACGGCAACGATGTCTTCTGTAGACAGCGTCATCGCACCAGTGAGTTCTTCACGTCCCACGCGGCGATTGAACTTCATGCGACCGACGGCGGAAAGATCGTAGCGGTCTTCGGAGAAGAATAGTGCGTTGAACAGCGTGTTTACAGCATCTTCAGTCGGCGGCTCACCCGGACGCATCATGCGATAAATCGCAACTTTGGCGTTCAGCGCGTCGACGGTCTCATCGATACGAAGCGTTGAGGAAATGTAAGCACCCTGATCGAGATCGTTGGTGTAAATCGTATAAATCGTTTCCACACCAGCGTCGATGAGCTTCCGCAGGGACAGCTCCGTCAACTCTTCGTTGGCATTGGCAACAAATTCGCCGGTCTCGGTGTTGACAATATTGGTTGCCAGCACACGACCGATCAGATATTCGTCATTTACGGCCAAGCGTTTCATTTTCGCGGCTTCGATGTCGCGAATATGCTTTGCCGTGATGCGTTTGTCTTTCTGAACAATCACCTTGCCATCTTTGGACTGAATATCAAACTTTGCGATTTCACCCTTTAAGCGATCTGCCACAAGTTCAAGTTCGATCTCGCCTTTTTTGGAGATATGAAATTCGTCGAACACGAAGAACTCACGCAAGATTTGATCTGGCGAATAGCCGAGTGCCTTCAGCAGAATCGTGACCGGCATTTTGCGGCGACGATCCACACGGAAGTACAGATAATCTTTTGGATCGAATTCGAAATCGAGCCAAGAGCCGCGGTAGGGAATCACGCGTGCCGAAAACAGCAACTTGCCCGATGAGTGTGTTTTGCCGCGATCATGCTCGAAAAACACGCCCGGCGAGCGATGCAACTGCGAAACGATCACACGCTCGGTGCCGTTGATGACGAATGAACCATTGGCCGTCATGAGCGGAATTTCGCCCATGTAAACTTCCTGCTCTTTCAATTCCTTCACCGTCGGCTTGGACGCTTCGCGATCCATGATCACCAGGCGAACTTTGGCCCGCAACGGCGATGCATAGGTCAAGCCGCGCTGCTGACATTCCAGCACATCAAACGGCGGCTGGCCGAGTTGATAGCTCACATATTCGAGGCGCGCAAATTGATTGTGGCTCACAATCGGGAAGACCGATGTGAACGCAGATTGCAGGCCTTGATTATTTCGCTTGGCAACAGCGACTTCAGCCTGCAGAAATTCAGCGTACGAATTTAACTGGGTGGCCAGAAGAAAAGGGATATCGAGAACGCTGGCGCGCTTGGCAAAGCTTTTGCGAATGCGCTTTTTCTCGGTGTAGGTGTAGCTTGAAGTCACGGCGTGAGGCATATTCTCTCCGAACGTTGAAAGGAGTCGCGAGCAGACGCTCGCGTCAATGTTCATCGACTGGCGCTATCGGTGAATTGATAGCGTCAAGTAAGGCGAGGGGCCGCTACCCCTCTATGGCTGACAGCAATGGAAACATTGCCCGACCAAACTAGTCTTCTGCAGTCGTTTCAGAAGACAAAGCAAAACGCGAAAAAGATCCTGTCGTTTTGGTTTGGCATCTATGTGGCAAACTATAGCACTGGCGCGGCCTTTGGAGGCTTTATTCCCTGCAACGCCCGTGGATGCTAGTATTTACTACTTCAACACATTTTAAAAACCTCCTCCCGCAACGATTTCGGTCGCGGGAGTGATCTTTACTAAACCAGGCTCTATTACTTCGCTTCTGCTTTCGCACCAGCGTCGGTGAGCTTCTTGACGATTGCGTCGGCATCGGCTTTGTTGACACCTTCTTTAACCGCCTTAGGTGCACCTTCAACCAATGCTTTGGCTTCTGCCAAGCCAAGACCCGTGATTTCGCGAACAGCTTTAATCACGTTGATCTTGTTTGCGCCGAATTCAACCAACATCACGTTGAATTCAGTTTGCTCTTCCACCACTGCTGCAGCAGCACCACCGCCGGCAGCAGGAGCCGCCATCGAAGCTGCGGATACACCGAATTTCACTTCGATTGCTTTGACCAGATCGTTCAGATCCATTACCGACATGGAATCAAGCGAGGCCAGAAATGCGTCTTTATCGAATGCCATTTTGAATTTCCTTTGAAAAGATTAAGTTGTGACGAGTATGAGGAGGCAACAAAAACTACGCTGCCACGACTTCGGATTTTTTCTCAGCGACTGCCAAAATCACACGCGCCAGACCGGAAACCGGCGACTGCATGAGACCCAGCAATTGCGACAGCAACACTTCCTTGGACGGGATGTTGGCGAGCGTTTGCACGCCTGCCTTGTCCAGAATCTTGCCGCCGTATGCGCCTGCCATGATTGCGAACTTCTCGTTACCTTTGGCGAAATCGCTAATGACCTTCGCCGCAGCGACTGCATCGACCGAGAAGCTATAAATCAATGGACCGACCATCTTGTCAGCGGCAACCTCGAAAGGTGTGCCGACAACAGCGCGACGGGCCAACGTGTTTTTGAGAACACGCATATAAACGCCCTTGGCGCGGGCATCGCTGCGCAATTTGGTCAGTTGTGCAACCGAAGTACCCCGATACTCTGCGAGCACCATCGTCTGGGCTTTCGACACTTGCGCGGCGACTTCCGAGACGACTTCTTTCTTACCATCCAGATTCAAACTCACGTTTGATCTCCTTTACGTTAATGATCGAGTGCAACAAAGTGATGCACCCAAACACACAGCGACCTTGCTTCGGAGATCGATGTCGGCATTTTCATGCCGACGTGCGAAATCTTTGCTGGAACCGCCATCTGCGTAGGACGACATTTGCATCGATTAAATCCTGAGCAACACTACCGCCGTCACCCACGATTCCTACGGTCTTTGACAACCCTCCCGATTCAAGAATCTGAATCAGGAGGCCCAAAGAACTGCCTTCATCAACTCAACAACCTTGTTGGCGAAGGACTTTAATTTTTACTGTTGCTGCTGTGCACCGGTTGAAAATGCCGACGTATCCAGACGCACCCCTACACCCATGGTTGAGGATAGCGATACTTTTTTCAGGTAGATGCCTTTTGCTGTAGCTGGTTTCGATTTGTTCACCGCACCGATCAGCACGGACAAATTTTCACTCAGGGCCTCGAGCGTGAACGAAGCGCGCCCGATCGTGCACTGCACGATGCCGCCTTTGTCTGCACGATATTGGACTTGACCGGCTTTGGCATTCTTCACCGCTTGCTCGACGTTCGGCGTGACCGTACCGACTTTCGGGTTTGGCATCAAACCGCGCGGACCCAGCACTTGTCCCAACGCACCGACAACACGCATGGCGTCTGGCGTAGCGATAACCACGTCAAAATCCATGAAGCCGCCCTTAATTTTTTCGGCCAAATCTTCAAAACCAACGATATCAGCACCTGCGTCTGTCGCTTTTTTGGCGTTATCGCCTTGGGCAAACACGGCAACGCGGACGTTCTTACCGGTACCGCGCGGCAACACCACAGAGCCGCGAACAGCCTGGTCTGACTTCTTGGCGTCAATGCCGAGATTGATCGCGACGTCGACCGATTCGTCGAACTTTGCAGTTGCGGTTTTCTTGATAATTTCCAAGGCTTCGGTCACGGCGTAATTCTTGTCGCGATCCACGAGACCAACGAACGCTTTTTGACGCTTAGGTAAAGTAGCCATTATCTAACCCCTTCCACTTCAATACCCATCGAACGGGCACTTCCGGCGATGGTGCGCACGGCAGCATCCATGTCGGCCGCCGTCAGATCGGGCATCTTGGTTTTTGCGATTTCTTCAGCTTGCGCGCGCGTCAGTTTGCCGACTTTGTCGGACTGTGGCGTCTTGCTGCCTTTTTCAATCTTGGCGGCTTTCTTGATCAGGATAGACGCTGGTGGCGTCTTCATGATGAAGGTGAATGATTTATCCGCGAAAGCGGTAATCACCACGGGAATCGGCAAACCCGGTTCCATTTTCTGCGTTTGCGCATTAAACGCTTTGCAGAACTCCATGATGTTCAAACCACGCTGACCGAGTGCTGGACCGATCGGCGGCGAAGGATTCGCCTTTCCGGCCGGCACTTGCAGCTTAATGTAGCCAACAACTTTCTTTGCCATGTCTATCTCCTTGGGTGGTAGCGAACACCGGTTTTACGGCGCTCTCCCCTCAAATTCACAATCACTTCAAAACAAACAAATGCTGGTGGATTGCAAACCAGCACCCGCCAAAAAATTTGATGCGAACGACTACTGCTTTTCCACTTGCCCGAAATCCAGTTCAACTGGTGTCGAACGGCCAAAAATAAGTACGGAAACGCGAATTTTTGATTTGTCGTAATTCACGTCTTCCACGTTGCCATTGAAATCGGTGAACGGGCCGTCTTTAACGCGCACGCTTTCACCAACCTCAAACAGCACTTTCGGTTTCGGCTTCTCGACACCCTCTTTGACTTGATTCAGGATGTTGTCGACTTCCTTTTGCGAAATCGGCGATGGCCGGTTTGCCGTGCCACCGATAAAGCCAGTCACCTTTGGCGTGCTTTTGACCAAATGCCAAGTCTCGTCGGTCATTTCCATCTGCACAAGGATATAGCCCGGGAAAAAGCGGCGCTCTGAAAGCGATTTTGCGCCGCTTTTCATTTCGACCACCTCTTCAGTTGGCACCAGCACCTCGCCAAATTTGTCGGCCATGCCCGAACGCTTGATGCGCTCAATCAACGCCGCCTGAATGCTTTTTTCCTGCCCTGAGTAAGCGTGCACAACGTACCAACGCATTATTTAAGCTCCACCGATCAATTTGGTAATGCCGAGCGTCAGGCTCCAATCCACCACCCAAAGGAACAAGGCCATAATGAAAACAAAGACGAAAATCACACCAGTCGATTGCATGGTTTCCTTGCGGGTAGGCCAAACAACCTTCTTGGCTTCCTCAATCGACTCTTTCGCATACTGCACAAACTCGCGGCCCGGCACGGTAAACCATGCAATGACCCCGGCAGCGATGAAGCAACCGAACATCGCTCCCAAGCGGGCGATCATAGGTTTATCCGACAAGACGGAAAAAACCACAACACCGGCAATGACGAGCAATACAGCGACTGCGAGTTGAATTTTGTCTTTCATACTTCTCTTTTCTTGGTCCGCCAACGGCTAAATTCGGGGTTATTTCTTGCGCCAACCCTCACGACCTCTTTTACGATCTACTACCTTTCACTACTTCACGGTCACACAAGTTTTAGCAAACAAACTTGAGTGGCAGGCCAAGAGGGCCTCGAACCCCCAACCTTCGGTTTTGGAGACCGACACTCTGCCAATTGAGCTATTGGCCTGCAGTCCGTGAAACAGTGGTGCTTTTTTACTTCAAGATTTTAGACACGACGCCAGCGCCGACGGTACGACCGCCTTCGCGGATCGCAAAGCGCAGCCCGTCTTCCATCGCAATCGGGGCAATCAACTGCACCACAATCTTGACGTTGTCGCCAGGCATCACCATCTCGGTGCCCGCCGGCAACTGCAACGCACCCGTCACGTCCGTGGTGCGGAAGTAGAACTGGGGACGGTAGCCGTTGAAGAATGGGGTGTGGCGTCCACCTTCGTCTTTGCTCAAGACGTAGATTTCCGCTTCAAAGTCGGTGTGCGGGGTGATGGAGCCGGGCTTGGCCAGCACTTGACCACGTTCGACTTCTTCGCGCTTGGTGCCGCGCAAGAGAATACCGACGTTGTCGCCTGCCTGACCTTGGTCGAGCAGCTTACGGAACATCTCAACACCGGTACAGATGGTTTTGAGAGTTGGCTTCAAACCGATGATCTCGATCTCTTCGCCGACCTTGATGATGCCGCGCTCGATACGGCCAGTAACAACCGTGCCGCGACCGGAGATGGAGAAGACGTCTTCTACGGGCATCAGGAAGGCGCCGTCGAGGGCGCGCTTGGGCTGCGGGATGTAGTTGTCGAGGGCGTCGGCCAGTCTCATGATGGCGCCTTCGCCCATGTCGCCGGTGTCGCCTTCCATGGCTTTGAGGGCGCTGCCTTTGATGATTGGGATGTCGTCGCCTGGAAATTCGTATTTGCTTAGGAGTTCGCGTACTTCCATTTCGACCAACTCAAGAAGCTCAGCGTCGTCGACCATGTCGCATTTGTTCAGAAACACGATGATGTAGGGTACGCCGACCTGACGGGCCAAAAGGATGTGTTCGCGGGTCTGGGGCATGGGCCCGTCAGCGGCTGAACAGACCAGAATCGCGCCGTCCATCTGGGCGGCGCCGGTGATCATGTTTTTGACATAGTCAGCGTGGCCGGGGCAGTCTACGTGGGCGTAGTGGCGGTTGGCGGTTTCGTATTCAACGTGGGCGGTGTTGATGGTAATACCACGTGCTTTTTCTTCCGGTGCGGCATCAATTTGGTCATAGGCCTTGGCTTCTCCACCAAATTTCTTGGCCAATACCGTCGTGATCGCCGCCGTTAGCGTCGTCTTGCCGTGGTCTACGTGCCCAATCGTCCCAACGTTCACGTGGGGCTTCGTACGCTCAAACTTGCCTTTTGCCATTT
>JANNRY010000276.1:0-4974 GCA_031401935.1 Betaproteobacteria bacterium
TACACGCCATCGAGCACTAGCGCATGCAGGTGGACGTTCAGGTTCGCGGCTGAGCCGAAGCGCTGGATGAGCGTGACGGCACCGGTAGCGGCCTGATCGCGCTTGTGGCCGGTCTGTGTGAACAGAAACGTGGCAATCGCGCGATGGATGATCTGCAATATCGGCGCGGCAGCGATGTATTAGGAATGTGTGCGTAGAATATGGCGACAATCGAATCACGCGAACGCAACCCATCGATGTCAAACAGCTTGCCGACCCAGGACTCACTGCATATTTCGAATCCTCTTCGATTCGGCGACTTTGTGCTGGATACCTCGCGTTACGAATTACGTAAAGGTGACACACTAATCCGATTGCAACCCAAGACTTTCGAAGTCCTGCGTTTTTTCGTTTGTAATTCCGGTCGGCTGATTGAGAAGGACGAGCTGTTCCGCGCAGTGTGGCCGGGCGTCATCGTCACAGAGAATTCACTCACGCGTTGCATCAAGGATTTGCGTAAGGCGCTAGGCGACGATGCGACGCATCCACGCTACATCGAGACCATCGCGCGCAAGGGCTATCGATTTGCGGTTACGCCACAAGCCGTTGCCGACAACGATGAACTATCACCGAACGCATCGACGCAGGCCGACTTTGTTGCGACTGCCGTCCACCATTCTGCACCGCAGACGCGGCCGCCTGCCCACGGTCAGGCACGCAGTGTCCAGCGTGCGTTCCTTATCGTCACCGCTGTCGGCATCATCGCTGCCGTGGCAATCATGATTTTCCGGCGCGAAGCGGAACCGATTCAATCGACTCCAGTTCCCGCCATTGCTGTGTTGCCCTTTGCCAATCTTTCCAGCGAGCCGGGTACGCAATTTTTTGCCGATGGTGTCGCCGAGGACCTGCTTGATCTGTTTGCCCACATCCCAAACTTGCGCGTCGCTGCGCGCACGTCGTCTTTCGCGTTCAGAGCCGTGGAGCGCGATGTCAAGGTTATCGGTCGTGAACTGGGCGTCGACTGGGTATTAGAGGGCAGTGTACGGCGGGAGGCAGACAATATTCGGGTGACTGTGCAGTTGATCAGCACTCACAGCGGCTACCATGCATGGTCTGGCCGGTACGACCGCAAATACACTGATCTGTTTGCGGTCCAGGACGAAATTTCGCGCGCAGTCGTGGCGCAGGTCGTGCCGCGTGTCGAGCCGGCTTCCTCACCACCGAGCGCAATGGCGTCAACCAATTTTGACGCTCATTTGAGTTTCATGATCGGTCGCGACCAGTTGAACCGCCGACCCATCGGCTGGCATGCCAAGGCGTTGGCCGCCTTTGATCGTGCGATTGAGATCGATCCGAAATTTGCACGCGCGCATGCCGGCAAAGCAATTGTCGAGGCTCTGGGCTCATTGCGCGTCGCGGCGCCTGTTGCGGGCATGCAACGCGCCAAATTGGCCGCAGATCGTGCGACGCAACTTGACCCCACACTTGCCTTGGGCCATGCGGCGCGGGGGCTCATTTTGCTGAACGAAGACGTGGATTTGCGCGCCGCCGAAGACGCTTTGCGCCATGCGTTGAAACTCGATCCTACCCTCAGCAACGCCTATAACTGGTTGAATATCGTGTTGCGACTGCAAGGACAACACGCCGAGGCGTTGCGGCAACTTGAAAAAGGCCTTGAGGTCGACCCATTGAATCCGGCGTTGCTCGGCAATCGAGGTGCAAATTTGCAAGCAATGGGCCGACCCGACGAAGCGTTAATTGTCTACCGGCGACTATTACAATTGCCTGAACGCGTAGCAGCTGCGCATATTTCTTTGAGCGGCTTGCACTACAGCCGTGGTGAATTGACCGAAGCGCTGCGCCATTCGCGAATGATAGAGCGGGATACGGCTTCGACAGGTGGCGCCGACAAGAATCTCGCTGCCGCGCCCGTCTATGCGCGCCTGGGCATGATCGAGGAAGCTGATCGCCGTTTGCGGGCGTCGATGGCCGAACCGTTTGCGGTGCGTTGGCTTTCGCGATTCGAGATGACGTTGCGCACCTTGGGTCGCCTGAATGAACTGGAACCGCTAGCGCAAAGGTTTGGCGTAGCGGAGCCGCTCGCGCCGTGGGTGGAAAAGTACTTAGGCCGTAGCGCAGTGCTACGCGGTGATTGGGATCGCGGTATTGCGCGCCTTGCACCATTTTATCGACAGGCGCCCAGGGATGGGCTCGGTGGATGGGGCGACGACCTGGTCGAAATTGACTCGCGACTGGCTTTGATTCACGCTCTCAAGGAGAAAGGCCGTAGCGATGAGGCGGCAAGCAGCCTGGCGCAGGTGCTCGAGGGGCACCGAAAAGGAAAATCCCAGGGCCTAACGCAGACGCCGGAAGAGCTTTATCTTTATGCAATGACACTGGCACTAGTGATCCCCCCGCGCGACGACGACGTTTTTGCCTCGCTCGATCAGGCCCTGACACGCGGCTGGAGCGAGCACAGGTTGGCAGAAAATGATCCGCGTTGGCGACGTTTGAAGTCTGACCCGCGATTTGCTACTGCGATGGCGAAAGCGGCAGAATCGGTGGCACGCGAGCGCGCCAAAGTTAATGCGCTGATTGCGAGCAAGGATGCCGCGTTTGTCGATAGCAGATAACACCAGCGCAATGCATGTTTCGTCATAAAAACAACAACTTGCCGCCGCTGTATCGCTCAGTTTGTTTCCATTACGCGTCCGGTCATACCATGATCAGCGTTTGATCAGCGCCGCGTCACGACCATCATCGCGCTCCCGCGTATGTTTCGGCAATCAAGCCAGGGTCGTCATTACGCCGATGCCAATAGTCAACCATACAATCAGGAGCGCGCGATGCAAGAATACACTTCACGAAAATTACTGTATGGGCTTCGAGTCCTTTGCTTGCTTGCGGCTATGTGGGGATCGACTTTATCCGCGCAGACATTCGTCGGCCAAATGTCCGGATCCTGGTGGGATCCTGCCCGTTCCGGTGAGGGGCAACTAATCACATTTGAAACCGCCGCTGGCCGCAACGTCGCTTTTTTTGCATATTTCACTTACTCGTCGACGGGGCAGGCAAGCTGGCTGGTGGGCAATGCGGATTATCAGACGGGTGCTGCCAGCATTTCCATCCCGGTCGTCACCGGCAGCGGCGCACGCTTCGGTACCGCTTTCAAGGCGTCGGATGCGCAATTCACGCCTGCCGGTACCGCTGTGCTCGAGTATGTCAATTGCACGCAAATTCGCTTGCGCTACACGGGCGCCGATTCCCTTACGCTCAACCTGGTAAGACTGATCGGACCGCTCAACGGCGTCGCGTGCCCGAACGCGCCACCGCAGGCGTCCAGCGCAATGGACTTGCAGTTGCGTCCGTTGATACAGGCCGCGGGCCTGACCGGCAACCCCACCGCCGGACGCACGCTACCTGCCATCGCCGACCCGATTCCGCAGCTTGGCAAACTGCTCTTCTTCAGCAAAGCATTGAGCGCCAATCGCGATACCGCTTGCGCCTCCTGCCACCACCCCAGCCTTGGCGGTGCCGATGGCATTTCACTCTCCGTTGGAACAGGCGCCGTCACTCCCGAGTTGGTGGGCGTCGGGCGCCGACTATCCTCTGGCACCATCGCGGTCGGGCGAAATGCCAACACCTTCTTCAACGTCGGTCTATACGATGCAGGCCTGTTCTGGGATTCGCGCGTCGAAAGCCTCGGAAAATTCGCGCAACGCAATGGCGCAGGAAGCGGCATTCGAACGCCAGATTCCCCGGTCGGTATAGCTGATTCCCGCGCCGGGCCAACGCTTCCTGCCGCCCAGGCGCGCTTCCCGATAGTCGGCGCAGCAGAAATGCGTGGCGGCGGCTTTCCCGGCATGAGTGATGACCAAGTACGCAACCATGTTGCCGCGCGGCTAGGCAATTACGGCGCTGGTGTAGGGCAACTCGACCCCGGACAATGGCTGGCGCGCTTCCGCACGGCATTCAATAGCAACGGTAGTGCCGAACAACTCATCACCTTCGATAACATCATGCTGGCGATCGCTGAATTTCAACGTTCAGCCACCTTCGTTGATACACCATGGAGCAGATACGTACGCGGCGACAATGGTGCCATCGGTGAAAGCGCCAAACAAGGCGCGGTGCTGTTCTACCGCAACGCTGCCGACGGTGGCGCGCAGTGCGCTCAATGCCACAAAGGCGATTTTTTTACTGACGAACGTCATCACGCACTCGGTTTTCCGCAGGTCGGTCCTGGCATGGGCGACGGCACGCCCAGCAACGATGATTTTGGCCGCGGCCGGCAGACACAAAGCGACAGCGACCGCTATCGTTTTCGCACGCCGTCGCTCCTAAATGTAGAGCTGACGGCACCGTATGGCCACGCCGGCGCCTATCGTAATCTCGACACCGTGTTCGCGCACTATGTCGTGCCAGATGACATTATCGCGGGGTACCTCGCCAATCGCGACTGGTGCCGCCTGCCCCAATTCACCGGCACCGGAAATTGCGCGAGCAGCTTCGCTGACGTCAGCCGGAACACGCAGGCCGCCATGGCCAAAATGCGCGCCGTGCGAACCGCAACACCCAGCGATGCGATGCCCGTGGTTGACCCGGCCCGCGTGCCGCCCGACACCGCGCCACACATGATTGCCTTTCTGAGTACGCTTACCGATCCCTGTCTCAAAGACCGTGCCTGCTATGGTCGATGGATTCCCAATGCGTCCGAGGCACCGGATTCATTACAACTGAACGCCGTCGATTCGACCGGTCGGCCACTATGAACTTGACTGTGCGGGCGATTTGGCGATAGCTGCGAAACGGCGCCAGCCTTTGTGTTTCATCATTTGATCTTGCAGCCACACCCAGCGGATCGATTACAGCCATTATTCTTTACCGCCCGCCTTGGCAGTCTTTGGACGCAAGTTTTTTCACGTGGCTTTCGACGGTGTGGTCGACAACGATACGAGCTGGATCTGGAGGATATCCATTGACTGGTTTCTAGAG
>JANNRY010000277.1:0-3381 GCA_031401935.1 Betaproteobacteria bacterium
CACTCAACGCTGTGGTGAAAGCTGCGTCGCTGGAATGGGGGCCGAAGGGTGTGACATGCATGACATTTCATCCAGGTTGGGTAAAGACCGACATGGGTGGCGCGGAAGCCGATATCGAGCCCGCAGTCAGCATCGCGGGTGTACGCAAAGTGATCGCCGAGGCCACGGCAAAATCAAACGGTTGCTTTTTTGATTACACCGGTAAGGAGCTCGCATGGTAAAAACTCGCATCGTTGTCGCGCTGTTCATGGGTTGTTTGCTTATTTCGTGTGGCAAGAAAGAGCCGGTCAAAACGGCAGAAGAGCAAAAAGCTGAAATGGACAAAGCCGCGAAAATGACACGCGACAATCCCGTATATGGCGACCAGCTCAAAGCGATGGACAAAGCCAAAGCCGTCGCAGAAAAAGCCGCCCAAACACCTGAGGAAAAGCTCCTTAAAGAGGGCTACTGATCACGGAGAAGCAAGACATGCTGATGAAGGCCACCAACGATTTCCTGACGGATGAGCAACGCATGATCCGCGACATGGCGCGCGATTTTGCCCGTGAACAATTGGCACCGAACGCTGCGCAGTGGGAAAAAGACAAATGGATTCCTGACGCCGTCGTCGCACAAATGGGCGAGCTTGGTTTACTGGGGATGGTGGTGCCTGAAGAATGGGGCGGCACATTTTCAGACTACACCGCCTATGCGATGGCGATTGAAGAAATCGCCGCTGGCGACGCGTCAACGTCCACGCTGATGAGCGTGCATAATTCGGTCGGCTGCGGGCCGATTCTGGCGTGGGGTACTGAGGCGCAAAAGGAAATGTATTTACGCGATTTGGCCGCCGGCAAAAAAATCGGTTGCTTCTGCCTGACTGAGCCGCAAGCAGGATCGGAAGCGAACAATCTCAAAACGACTGCAAAATTAGTCGATGGCAAATGGGTGTTGAACGGCGCAAAGCAATTCATCACCAACGGAAAACGTGCGCATGTCGCCATCGTATTTGCGGTGACCGATCCCGATCTTGGTAAGAAGGGGTTGTCCGCATTTATCGTACCGACCAACGCACCCGGCTTCAATGTGCAGCCGCCGGAAAAAAAGCTCGGCATCCGTGCATCAGACACCTGCGCAATCATTTTGGATAACTGCACAATCCCGGAAGACCATCTGCTAGGCCCACGCGGCAAAGGCTTGGCGATTGCACTTTCAAACCTCGAAGGCGGGCGTATAGGTATCGCGGCGCAAGCGCTCGGCATCGCCCGCGCTGCATTCGAAGCCGCCCTAACCTACGCCAATGATCGGTCGCAATTCGGTAAGAAAATTATCGAACATCAAAGCATCGCCAATATGCTCGCCGACATGCACACCCGCATCAACGCCGCGCGCCTGCTTATCCTGCACGCCGCACGCATGCGTACCGAAGGTTTGCCTTGTTTGAGCGAAGCCTCGCAAGCCAAGCTCTATGCATCCGAGCTTGCCGAATGGGTATGCAGCAAAGCGATCCAGATTCACGGCGGTTACGGCTATCTGGAAGACTATCCAGTTGAGCGTTACTACCGCGATGCGCGCATCACACAAATTTATGAGGGGACCAGTGAGATTCAGCGGATGTTGATTGCGCGAAATCTTGCCGGCTGACAAGCGATCTGTCTCACGAATACCTAAAACAAAAATACTCATGCCCACCATAAAATCCAAACTCGATACGTTGTCCCCCGGATTCAAAGCCAACGCCGAGCAAATGCGCACCGTCGTCGCTGAACTGTATGCGCACACCGCAAAAGTAGCCGACGGCGGTGGCAAGGACGCCAACGCCAAACACACCGCGCGCGGCAAGCTGCTGCCACGCGACCGCGTGAAAGCCTTGCTGGACCCCGGCTCACCGTTTCTTGAGTTCTCGCCGCTGGCGGCGTGGGGAATGTACGGCAAAGACGGCTTTGACGCCCCAGCCGCAGGCGTCATCACTGGTATCGGTCGCATCGAGGGAACCGAATGTGTCGTCGTCGCCAACGACGCGACCGTCAAAGGCGGTACCTATTACCCGATGACGGTAAAGAAACATTTGCGCGCGCAGGAAATCGCGCTGCAAAATAATCTGCCCTGCGTCTATCTGGTTGATTCTGGTGGTGCGTTTCTTCCACTGCAAGATGAAGTCTTCCCGGACAAGGAACACTTCGGTCGCATTTTTTATAATCAGGCAAATTTGAGCGCCAAGGGAATTCCGCAGATTGCCTGCGTGATGGGCTCGTGCACGGCGGGCGGCGCGTATGTGCCGGCGATGTGTGATGAATCCATCATCGTCAAGAATCAAGGCACGATTTTTCTCGGCGGCCCACCATTGGTAAAAGCCGCGACGGGTGAAGTCGTGACAGCCGAAGAACTCGGCGGCGGCGATGTGCATTCGCGCACATCCGGCGTCACCGATCATCTCGCCGAAAACGACAAGCACGCCCTTGGCATCGCGCGTGAAATCGTGCGGCATTTAAACCGCAAGACAACGATGCCCGTCGCCACGCAAGCGGCGATCGAGCCGCGCTATCCGGCAGAAGAACTCTACGGCGTCATTCCGAAAGATACTCGCCAACCGTACGACATTCGCGAGGTTATCGCGCGCATCGTTGATGGCTCCGACTTTCACGAGTTCAAGGCGCTATACGGCACCACGCTCATCACCGGCTTCGCACACATCTGGGGTTTCCCCGTGGGCATCATCGCTAACAACGGCATTCTGTTTTCCGAGTCCGCATTGAAAGGCGCACATTTCATCGAGCTTTGTAGTCAGCGCGGTATTCCACTGATTTTTTTACAGAACATCACCGGCTTTATGGTCGGCAAGAAATATGAAACCGGCGGCATCGCCAAGGATGGCGCGAAGATGGTGACGGCGGTGTCGTGCACCAAGGTGCCGAAATTTACCGTGGTCATCGGCGGCAGTTTCGGTGCTGGCAATTACGGCATGTGTGGTCGTGCGTTTAATCCGCGCTTCCTGTGGATGTGGCCCAATGCACGCATTTCCGTCATGGGCGGCGAGCAGGCTGCGTCGGTATTGGCGACCGTGAAGCGCGACGGTATCGAATTGAAGGGCGGCAAGTGGAACGCCGAGGAAGAGGAGGCTTTCAAATCACCGATTCGCAAGCAATATGAAGATCAGGGCAATCCGTACTACGCGACGGCGCGCCTGTGGGATGACGGTGTGATCGATCCGAAAGATACGCGGATGGTGTTGGGGCTGGGACTGTCGGCGGCGATGAATGCACCGATTGAGAAGACGGACTTTGGCGTGTTTCGGATGTAGGTGGACGATGCGTTTGTGCAACCACCGACAATCCCCCCAACCCCCCTTTTGCAAAGGGGGGCTTTCCACATTTGCGAGCAGAAAAAACGCGTACTTCCCCC
>JANNRY010000278.1:0-2175 GCA_031401935.1 Betaproteobacteria bacterium
GCGGTTCGATCCCGCCTGGCTCCACAGAAATAGCGTGAGACCACACGCATTATACAAAGGTCCCCGTCGTCTAGAGGCCTAGGACATTGCCCTTTCACGGCAGTAACACCGGTTCGAATCCGGTTGGGGACGCCAGCTTTAGAATAAAAACGGCTTACAGAAATGTAAGCCGTTTTTATTTGCGGCTACCGCATGAATGCACGTAGAACGCCTATCCATAAGCGTCCCAGGCTATTTTGTCTTGAAAAGCCCCGCCAGTGCTAGTGGTTAAATATTTATGCGCGTTTCAAGTTGGCGATCTCAACCGCCTGCGGACGCAGCGCTTTTTGCCAACCATTGCCCCAGCGCCGTATCTGCTTCCCGATAGCGGAATTCAATCTGCGCAAGAAAGTCATCCAGCTTTTCATGATTGGTCAATCCTTGTTCCGCGTTGGATTGTTTGCGCCGCGCCGCTACTTCCAGGTCTTTACAGCTTGCCGCGACGCGCGGGAAACCCATGCTTGCGGAGGACCCGCGCATACTGTGTGCGACTTCAGCGAGCCGTAACCAGTGGCCATTTGGGAGCAAGCGTTTCATTTCCTCGATGCGTTCATTGGCCTTGGTTTGAAAAAGTCGAATGAGTCCGCCGACCGGGTCTTGTTCATCAGTGTCAGAGCCGGTGCGGGTCGGCAGATAACGCAGGTCTTCGAGCTGTTCGAGGTCGAGGATGGGCAGCGCGGTTGAAGGCGAGTTTGTTACTTGCGTCGACACGTCCGGTGGCTGGACGCTGGCATCAGCAGGCGACAATCGATCAAGCAGGCTTTTTAGGTCACCCGGCCGAATGGGTTTGGAGACGTAGTCATTCATGCCCAACGCGAGGTAGCGTTCACGGTCTCCCGGCAAGGCGTGCGCCGTCATGGCGACAATCGGCGGACATGTTCCGGCGGCAAGCAGTGTGCGAATGTTCTGCATCGCGGTGACGCCGTCGAGCTCCGGCATGTGAATGTCCATGAGAATGACATCGTAATCACCGGCGATCGCTTTCTTGACAGCCACGCTTCCATCGCAAGCTAAATCCGCTTCGCAGCCAATATTTTTTAGCATGCCAAGAATGACTTCCTGATTGATTTCATTGTCCTCGGCGACAAGTATTTTCGGTGTTCTACCAGCGAATTTGATCGCGGGGGTGCTGCGGCGATTGGCCTCGAGCGGCGTCGCAGGCGTCAATGTCGAGCCATCGCGCGCGCCGGAGATTATGGACCGCGCGCGCTGCTCCGAATCCTGCATTGGTTCCGGAATATAAGGACGCGTCGCGACATCGACATTCGGTTGGCGCAAGACCGCGCGCATCAGCACATCAAACATTCTGCTGCGGCCCGCCGGTCGCATCACAAACGCGTCGTGACGAAGCGAGGGTGCCATTTGCTTCTGTGATAGCTCTGCGCGAGAAGTGGTGGACAGCAAGATGACCGACATCTGCGACTTGTCTTGGGCTTTGCGCGCGTCGTCGTCTTGTTGCAATGCGAGGCGAATGGCCAACGATTCAGGCGACGGCAATTCCATTTCGGTAAGCAAAATATCGTAGGGTGCATCACGGCTCAATCGTTGAACAGCATCTTCAGGTGTTGTTGTTGCAGCGTCAAATCCCCAATCAGAAAATAGCTGCTGTTGTACCTTACGCCGATTCTCGTTTCGGTCCACCACTAGCAAGCGTTTGTGAATAAAATCGGCCACTTGCCGTTGCATGTACGGCTTTTGCGGCCCGAACGCAACGCTGGTCAGGATGGTGAAAACAAACGTTGAGCCTTGGCCTTCGACGCTTTCAACGCCAACATCGCCGCTCATCAATTGTGAGAGTCGTCTCACAATCGCGAGGCCCAGGCCAGTGCCGCCATATTTTCGCGTCGTCGATGCATCCACCTGCGTGAACGGCTGGAACAGCTTGCTGGCGCGCTCGGCAGGTATTCCGATGCCTGTGTCCGATACCCGGCCTTCGAGATTGAGTTGCCCGTCTGCGCGCTGATGGACGCTCAGAGCGAGTCTGATCTCGCCTTTGGCGGTAAATTTTATGGCGTTGGATAGCAAATTCAGCAGTATTTGCCGCAGACGCGTGGCGTCACCCAAAATGTAGAACGGAACGTCTTCCTGCATCTCAAAAAGTAGCGCTAGTCCCTTGCCCCGTGCCGTTTCAGCAAC
>JANNRY010000279.1:0-4856 GCA_031401935.1 Betaproteobacteria bacterium
CTTGCGTTGAAGGGTGCTGCGAATTTTTACCAGACCAAAGGCAAGCACGTCATCACGATCAAAACCGAGCACAAAGCCACGCTGGATACGGTTCGCGAGCTTGAGCGTCAGGGATTTGAGGCAACCTACCTTGATGTAAAGACTGATGGCCTTATCGACATGGAGGCGTTCAAAGCGGCGTTGCGTGCCGACACGATCTTGGTCTCGGTCATGATGGTGAACAATGAAATCGGCGTGATCCAGCCGATTGCTGAAATCGGCGAAATCTGTCGTCAGCGTGGCATTATTTTTCACGTCGATAGCGCGCAGGCAACCGGCAAAGTGCCAATCGATCTGCAAACGCTCAAAGTAGATTTGATGAGTTTTTCTGCGCATAAAACCTATGGCCCCAAAGGCATGGGTGCACTTTATGTGCGTCGCAAGCCGCGTATTCGGCTGGAAGCGCAGATGCACGGCGGCGGACACGAGCGCGGTTTCCGTTCGGGCACATTGGCCACGCATCAGATCGTCGGCATGGGTGAAGCCTTCCGCATTGCCAGGCTTGAAATGGCTACTGAAAATGAACGCATTCGCATGCTGCGCGACAAATTGCTGGCTGGGGTCAAAGGCATGGAAGAGGTTTATGTCAACGGCGATATGGATAATCGGGTGCCGCACAACCTCAATGTGAGTTTCAATTTCGTTGAAGGCGAATCGCTCATCATGGGGATCAAGGAACTCGCAGTATCATCGGGATCGGCCTGCACCTCGGCGTCGCTGGAGCCTTCCTATGTGCTGCGTGCGCTGGGGCGCAACGATGAACTCGCGCACAGCTCGATTCGTTTTTCCATCGGTCGCTTTACGACCGAAGCCGATATTGATTTTGCGATCAAGCTACTGAACGAGCGCATTCAAAAGTTGCGCGATATGTCGCCGCTGTGGGAAATGCATAAAGATGGCGTCGATATCAGCAAGGTGCAGTGGGCTGCACATTAGAAGGGTAGTCCCGCTACGGCGGGTTCAGGTGAGTGGTATACCCCGCCCACCGAAACTGGAGTAACGAACATGGCATATTCAGAAAAAGTTATTGATCACTACGAAAATCCCCGCAACGTCGGTTCATTCGATAAAAATGACGACACGGTTGCCACCGGTATGGTGGGCGCGCCGGCCTGTGGCGATGTGATGAAACTGCAGATCAAGGTTGGCCCCGATGGCATCATTCAGGACGCCAAGTTCAAGACCTATGGCTGCGGCTCAGCGATTGCCTCCAGTTCACTCGTCACCGAGTGGGTAAAAGGCAAATCAATCGATGAAGCCGGCCAAATCAAGAACACGCAGATTGCTGAAGAATTAGCGCTACCGCCTGTGAAGATTCATTGCTCGATCCTGGCGGAAGATGCGATCAAGGCCGCGATTGCGGACTACAAATCCAAGCATGTTGAGCCGCTTGAACAAGCAGCCGACTAAAACAAAGGCGAAAGATAAACCATGTCGATCACATTGACGGAACGTGCCGCAACCCACGTTCAAAACTACCTGACCAAGCGTGGCAAGGGCATCGGCTTGCGTTTTGGTGTGCGTACCACGGGTTGTTCCGGCATGGCGTACAAAATTGAATTTGTTGACACGGCGAGCGCTGAGGATCAAGCGTTTGAGTCAAATGGTGTCAAAGTATTCTTTGACCCCAAGAGCCTTGTTTATATCGACGGCACAGAGCTCGATTTTGTCCGAGAAGGGTTAAACGAAGGCTTCAAGTTCAACAACCCGAAAGAGAAAGATACTTGCGGTTGCGGTGAGTCGTTCAACGTCTAAATAACCCCCTCTCCCGGTGTGGGCGAGGGTCGGGGAGGGGGCGGCGAGGTCGTAAGTCTCGCGCCCCTTTTTTATGTGATGAATCCAGATTTCTCCAAAAATCATTTCGAGCTGTTCGGCATGACGCCCGGGTTTGCGATTGATGTCGCAGCGCTGGATATCGCCTATCGCGAAGTGCAGCGTGAAGTACACCCGGATCGTTTTGCCACCGCGTCCGACGCCGAAAAACGTCTCGCCGCGCAATGGGCAACACAGGCCAACGGTGCCTACCGTACGTTGAAATCACCGCTCAATCGTGGCCGCTATCTATTGCGGCTCAACGGCATCGATACCGAAGAAGAACGGAACACGGCCATGCCGCTGGAATTTCTGATGCAGCAAATGGAATGGCGCGAGGCAGTCGTCGAGGCCAAGGCGTCAAAGGACGACGCAAGGCTCGATCAACTCGCTACCGACAAGCGTCGCGAAGAGAAGCTGCTTTTTGCGAATCTCGCTGAGCAACTCGCGCACACAACATCCATGGCTGACGCGCGCGAAACGGTGCGCAAGTTGCGCTTTCTCGAAAAATTAGGCGAGGAGATTGACATCGCCGCAGAAGAAATTGAATCGTAATGGCCCTGCTGCAAATCGCCGAACCTGGTGAATCGACCGCGCCGCATCAACATCGGCTCGCGGTCGGTATCGATCTGGGCACCACCAATTCTCTCGTAGCCACCGTCAAAAGCGGAGTGGCCGAAGTATTGTTGAATCACGATGGCGGCAAGCTCACGCCGTCAGTGGTGCGCTACTTTGTCGACGGCCATTGCGAAGTCGGCGCGAAGCCGAAAGCCGAGCAAGCGGATGATCCGGCAAATACGATTGTTTCGGTCAAGCGATTTATGGGCCGTGGCATGGCCGATGTCGCCAAATACGGTACGCTACCTTACAAGTTTATCGATGCACCGGGCATGGTAAAAATAGACACGGTTGCCGGCGTGAAGTCGCCTGTCGATGTGTCGGCCGAAATTCTGAAAGTGCTGCGGGTGCATGCCGAAGAAGCCTTGGCTGGTGAACTGGTCGGCGCGGTGATTACGGTGCCTGCGTACTTTGATGACGCGCAGCGGCAGGCCACCAAAGACGCCGCGCGCCTGGCGGGCATCAACGTGTTGCGACTCCTCAATGAACCCACCGCCGCAGCGATTGCCTATGGCCTCGACAACGCGAGCGAGGGCACTTTCGCGGTGTTTGATTTGGGCGGCGGTACGTTTGATATTTCGATACTCAAACTCACGCGCGGCATGTTTGAAGTGCTCGCCACAAACGGTGATTCCGCGCTCGGCGGGGATGATTTTGATCAGGCGATTGCGGCGCATTGGCGCAAGTTGCATGGGCTGGTGGGGGCCGATCAGAAAGACATGCGCCGATTGTTGATGGCCGCGCGCGCGGTGAAGGAGCAACTCACCACCGCTGAAGAAAGTGCTGCCGAAATTCGCTTGAGCTACGGACAAACGCTTAACGTCAAACTGGGCCGCGCTGAATTTCATATGTTGACAGCGCATCTGGTGGATAGAACATTGCTGCCCGTGAAGAAAGCCTTACGCGACGCCAAACTCAGCATCGACGACATCACCGGCGTGGTCATGGTTGGCGGTGCCACACGCATGACGCATGTGCAAAGCGCCGTGAATACATTCTTTGCCAAGCCGCTTCTCAATAACGTTGACCCGGATAAGGTCGTCGCACTCGGTGCTGCGATTCAGGCGAACGTGTTGGCCGGCAATAAAACCGGCGAGGACATGCTGCTCCTTGACGTCATCCCGTTGTCCCTTGGCCTCGAAACCATGGGTGGCCTCGTCGAAAAAGTGATCCCGCGCAATTCCACGATCCCGGTCGCGCGCGCGCAGGAATTTACTACCTTCAAAGATGGCCAGACCGCGATGGTGATTCACGTCGTGCAAGGCGAGCGCGAGTTAGTCAAAGATTGTCGTTCGCTGGCGCGGTTTACGTTGCGCGGCATTCCGCCGATGGTGGCGGGTGCGGCGCGTGTTCGCGTTGCGTTTCAGGTCGATGCTGATGGACTGGTTTCTGTCAGCGCGCAGGAGCTCGTCAGTGGCGTCATGGCGCAGATAGACGTGAAGCCGTCATACGGGTTGACGGACGCTGAAATCGCGTCGATGTTGCAGGCAAGCTTCACGCACGCCAGCGCCGACGCAGTTGCGCGTGTACTCGCCGAGGCCCGCACCGACGCATCGCGCCTGATTGAGGCTGCCAACGCCGCGATGCATGTTGATCCTGAACTTCTTACGGCTGACGAACGCGTCGCGATCACCGAAGGCGTCGTAGCACTTGGCCGCGAGGCAGAAACCACTGATGCGCGCGCGATCAAGGCTGCCATTGAACAGCTGTCGACAGCAACAGAGTCATTCGCCGCCAAGCGCATGGATAAAAGTGTTTCCGCTGCGTTGACAGGAAAATCACTCGCCGAACTTGGCTAAACATTGAGCACACCGAACAACAACGGATCATCATGACCACCATCACCGTATTGCCCCATGAAACATTAGCGCCCAACGGTGCCGAATTCGATGCGTCGCAAGACGAAACATTGTGTGACGCACTCCTGCGCCAGGGCATCGCCATCGAACACGCCTGCGAAAAATCCTGCGCTTGCACAACCTGCCACATCATCGTGCGTGAAGGTTTCAATTCGCTGGACGAGCAGGCAGAAAAAGAAGAAGACATGCTCGATATGGCATGGGGCCTGACGCCATTGTCGCGCTTGTCCTGCCAGGCAAAAGTGCGCGGCACGCCGCTCGTGATCGAGATTCCCAAGTACACAATCAACCACGCGCGGGAGAATCATTGATGTCGCTCATATGGACCGATACCCTCGAGATTGCAATTCAACTCAGCGACAAATTTCCTGATGTTGATCCCAAACTCATTCGCTTCACCGACCTGCATCAGTGGGTTTGCGAAATGGACGAATTTGAAGACGACCCGAATAAGTCGGGGGAAAAAATACTTGAGGCGATTCAGATGGCGTGGATTGAGGAATCCGAATAGTCGGCCGCACAAAAAAG
>JANNRY010000280.1:0-7344 GCA_031401935.1 Betaproteobacteria bacterium
ACATCTATCGACATCGGGATGGCTGGGAATCGCCTGTATCAGCATTGGTGTGCTGCTGCTCGGGTTGTCGCGCGCCGCATTTACCAATAATGCACACCGCTCCGCAATGGGGTTTGCTCTCAGCAACGCCGTGATTATTGCGATTTACACAGTGGTCGACGGACTTGGTGTGCGGACGGCAGCACAGCACGGTGGAACGGCATTGCAATATGTGGCGACGCTGTTTCTCCTCGATGGCATTCCCTATTTTATTTACGTCATGTCGCAGCGCAATGCGCAGCAACGCGTCGATGCCTGGGCCTACATGCGCGGGCGATGGCCACTGGCATTGCTTGGAACACTGGCATCGCTCGGTTCCTACGGGATCGCGCTATGGGCCATGACGCAAGCCCCGGTGGCAACGGTGGCGGCGTTACGTGAGGTTTCGGTGCTGTTTGCAGCATTGCTTGGCGCCATGCTCTTCAAAGAAGTATTCGGGCTGCAACGTGGCGCAGGCACGCTGCTGATCGTTGGCGGTATTGCGTCGCTCAAGCTTGGCTGATTAGTAGCTAGTAGCAAAAACTGACGAAGAGGTTGCCATGACCACCCTCCCATCGCAAGCAGAAATCATCATCATCGGCGGCGGCATCGCTGGGTGCTCCACTGCTTATCACCTCGCGCTGATGGGGAAAAAAGACGTGCTGCTGCTGGAACAAGGCACGCTCACCTGCGGCACGACCTGGCACGCCGCCGGCCTGGTCGGACAGATGCGGCCCAATTGCAATATGACGCGCATGAGCAAATACGGCATCGAGCTGTATTCAACGCTCGAAGCCGAAACTGGACTGGCAACTGGCTGGAAACAATGCGGCAGCGTGAACGTCGCCAAGACACCCGAACGCATGCAGGTTTATCGCAAGCAAGCCGCGATGGCGCGAAGCTTCGGAGTCGATGTGGACATCATCAGTCCACAACAAGCGGGAGAGTTGTATCCGATATTGCGTACCGATGATTTGCAAGGCGCGCTGTGGATTCCCGGCGACGGCAAAGCGAACCCTGCCGACCTCACCATGTCGCTGGCCAAGGGGGCACGCAATCGCGGCGTGAAAATGATTGAAAACATTGAAGTGACCGGCATCCTTACTAAGCACGGCAACGTGATCGGTGTGCGCACCACACAAGGCGATGTACTCTGCGAAACAGTGGTCAATTGCGCAGGACAATGGGCACGACAACTGGGTCGGCTTGCCGGTGTGAACGTGCCGCTTTATTCAGCCGAGCATTTCTATATTGTCACCGACATCATCCCCGGCGTGCATCCGATGTTGCCAGTAATGCGCGATCCCGATGGATTCATTTACTACAAGGAAGAAGTGGGCGGGTTGGTGATGGGCGGTTTCGAGCCTAAGGCCAAGCCGTGGAAAATGGATCCGATCCCATCGACCTTCCAGTTCCAGTTGCTCGATGAGGACTGGGACCAGTTTGAAATACTGATGAACAACGCGATTCATCGCACGCCCTGCCTCGAAACGGCGCCCGTAAAAATGTTGCTCAACGGCCCGGAAAGTTTTACGCCGGATGGCAATTTCATCCTTGGCGAAGCGCCAGAGCTGCGCAATTTCTTCGTCTGCGCAGGTTTCAACTCTGCGGGCATCGCCAATTCCGGCGGCGCGGGCAAATTGATCGCCGAGTGGATTGTTGAGGGCACTGCGCAGTCGGATTTGTGGGATGTCGATATTCGCCGTTTTGGTGGCTTTACAGCCAACCGCCGTGCTCTCTCTGCGCGCACCGGCGAGACACTCGGCTTGCATTACGCCATGCGGTGGCCGAGGCAGGAACTGGAAACGGCGCGGCCACTGCGCACATCGCCTTTGTACGACGTTCTTACCGCCAAGGGCGCAGTATTTGGCAGCAAAAATGGCTGGGAGCGCGCCAATTATTTTCGGCCCGCCAGTGCCGCGCCCGCTGAATACGGATTGGGCCGCCCCGGCTGGCTGGATTGGGTGATTGAAGAACAACGTGCCACCCGCGAAGCGGTGGCCTTGTACGACCAGACATCGTTTTCCAAATTACTGTTGCAGGGTCGCGACGCGATCACTGTACTGCAACGCCTGTGCGCCAACGACATCGACATTCCCATCGGCAAGATGGTGTACACGGCACTGCTGAACGAACGCGGTGGATTTGAATCCGATCTAACCGCGATGCGTTTGGCGCAGGATCGTTTCCTCATCATCACCGGTTCGGCGCAGACGACGCGCGACATGGATTGGATCAGCCGCAACATTGGCCGCGACGAATATGCAACCTTGACCGATGTGAGCACACAATTTTGCGTTCTTTCTCTAATGGGACCAAACGCGCGCGAACTATTGAAACGCGTGAGTGCCGATGACCTTTCGAATGAGAATTTCAAATTTTCCTGGACGCGCGAAATCGATATCGGCTTCGCACGCGTGCGTGCGGCACGCATGAGCTACGTCGGCGGCCCCGGCTTTGAGCTATACGTGCCGGTGGAAATGGCACGGCATGTGTATCTGGCATTGATGGAGGCCGGACAGGATCTCGGAATTCGTGATGCGGGCTATTACGCGCTGGACGCATTGCGGATCGAAGCCGGTCGTCGTGCCTGGGGCGCAGAACTAGGGCCGGATGAGAATCCGTTTGAGGCGGGACTTGCCTATGCGGTCAACCTCGACAAGCCAGCTCAATTCATCGGCAAACAAGCACTCATCAGCGCAAAAACGCAGCCGCTGCGAAAGAAACTCATTACCGTCGTAATGGATTCGCCCGACGCATATGCTTGGGGCGGTGAGGGAATCGTGATCGACGGCGAGACAGTCGGCGAGCTTACCTCTGTTGGATGGAGCCCAAAAGCGAACGCTTGTGTGGGCATGGGCTACGCGCGTGGTGCAGCGGCACAGCGAACGCACGCGGGTACCAAAATGCAGATTGAGTTGTGGGGCGAGCTTGTTGCGGCAACGGCTTGGGACGAATGGCCGCCTAGAAAATAGCGCACTCTTTTTCAAGCAAACAGTGAAATATTGATCAAACTCAAGCACTGGCGCGCTTCTTCAGCCATTTTCATGCCAGAACCCTGCCCGAAAGGCGATCTGCACTTTTTCACGCTGAATATCTGCGATTGATCAATAGACGACAAGAGCTAATTGTTGTCTGACCGCAATTATTCCGAATTAGCTGCCATCAACGATGCGCTCAATAGTAAAAATGCGGTTCTTGCATTGAAGTTCATTTCGCTTCCTTCAATTTTGCTTCGCGTCTTTTCTGATAATTTTGATTGGCTATCTCTTCGCCGAACTCCAAAATATCGGCAGAGGACAACGCCTCGTCAGCCACGCCCCTTTCATTTGCTGTGGATGCCAGAGCTGCAAGCTCCTTGTGCAGCGCTCTCAAGTAAGGCACCCTGCTCTTCTGGTCGCCAGACGAGCATCCAGCTCCCTGACTTCTTCCAAGTCCCATGATTGCTTTGAATTGCTCGCTCCTCGGCCCCTCTCTCCGCGCCATCATGAAGACAAGTTTCTCTGCATCCGACTTGTAGGTGGACTCATATCCAGGCACGTAAATGTGAACATTGCGCGTTCGATCGCGCCTGACCGGATTCAGATTGCCAGTGAACATAGAAACATTGAATCGACCTTTTTCATCAGTCGTCGTCGCTTCAACGTGATAACAACTGGAGTGCGGCTGAACAATGAATCCGGTATTACCTATCCAATAGGCGATCACGAACGCGCCAGCAATCGGCTTTCCGGTCGTCTGATCAATTACCGTGCCCTCTGAAGCGATAACGGTCAGTGCGAAATAGGCGAGTAACACACCCCCAATCGACTTAAGCCACGTCTTCTGCTTATGGGTCATGATTGCACCTACATGCTTTCTATTCGCCAAATCCCGTCAGGATCGCGAATGATGTGAATCGGAAATGCGGTTGGCCCATCTACCGTGGTACGAAGAATTAGCAGTTCGGCATGTCCATCGCTGTAGGACGCACCTACAAGAGTCCCTAACTGATTGGCGATTGTGGAAAGGCTTGTACCTAGTGAAGAAAAGAACGCCAGATATTCCGCTCGTCTGGAGGCAGTGAATAGATTGCTGGCGCCTGCCCAGTCTCCCATTTTGAGACCTCGATTTATAAGAAAAATATTGCTGTCATGAACTTTTTTCATTCTGACGACAAAGGCGCGATATTTGCAAAAGCGATCATTTAGCACTTAAACTTTTTTCTTAGTTACTACTGCGCGGACGCATTGCCCTATCACGCCGCCCTGCCGAAGGGCAAAAAATACCGGGTTCACATACCCGCAAAAAAACATCCATAACCAGCATCGACGGGCACTCGCGAGCATTTCCGCGCCAGAGCCCCCACCAAATGGCGATCTGCATATTGTCACACTAGATATTCACGACTAATCAATAAACGACAGATAAGCGCCTAAAAATTATGCTGCGGGGCGTCTGAACAAATTGTGTAAGCGCGGGGGGAATATAATCTCAACTCACTAAAACCTCGGGAACTCAACATGTCCACCCAGGCAGAAAATCGCAAATCCGCACTACTCGCTGAAATTGAAAAACTGATCGCTGCCAAAGTGCCCGCTGCGCAGCGAGAACAGGCACATGTATTCGCCGCCAAATACTGCAACGAAGTAGACGCCGAAGATTTTGTCGCGCGAGGTGCGGATGAGTGGACGGCATTGGCGCTTTCTCATCTTGCGTTTGGCAATGAGTTCCAAACCGGCGCGCCGAAGATGCGCATTTTCAACCCGAGATTGGCAGAAAACGGCTGGGAATCCGCGTCCACTGTCATTGAATTCGTCAACGACGACATGCCTTTTCTGGTCGATTCAATCGCGATGGAGATCAATCGGCAAGGCATCGCGATTGAACTCATTCTGCATCCCTTGTTTGATGCGTCCCGCGATCAGCATGGTTTGCTAACCAGGCTTGATGATGCCAAGGATGGCAGACGTTTTGAATCATGGATTCATGTCGAGGTTGAGCGTGTCACCGATCCGGCGCGCATCAAGGCGCTGGGCGACGGGCTGGTTTCGGTATTGGGCGATGTGCGTGCTGCCGTCGAAGATTTTCCGGCGATGAAGGCAAATATTGCCGAGATGTTGTCAGACATGGGCGGTGCAGCGCGGGTTGTGCCGCTGGAAGAATTGGATGAGGCGCGCGCATTTCTGAGCTGGACGGTCGACAACCATTTCACGTTTCTCGGCTATCGCGACTACGAACTGTCGGCGCAAAACGGCGTAGACGTATTGAAGATTGTGCCCAAATCTGGTTTGGGTATTTTGCGGGAACCTAAGCTGGGTGGCGTTTCGCAAAGCTTCAACGAGCTGTCGCCAGAGTTGAAAGCACTCGCCAGAAAGCCGCAACTGCTGGTGCTGACCAAAGCAAATTCGCGCGCCACCGTGCATCGCCCCGGCTACCTTGACTACATCGGTGTGAAGCGCTTCGATGATAAAGGCAGCGTGATCGGCGAGCGCCGCATGATCGGCTTGTACACATCCTCGACGTATCACGCAGACCCGCACGATATTCCGCTGTTGCGCCGAAAAATTTCTGTGCTGATGGCACGCGCCGGTTTTCCGCCGTCGAGCCATGCCGGCAAAAATCTGTTCTCGATTCTGGAAACTTTCCCGCGTGATGAATTATTCCAGATCGACGATGACGAATTGTTTGATACCGTCATGGGTATTTTGCGTTTGGGCGAACGCGCCCGCACGCGCATGTTTGTGCGTCGCGATATTTATTCGCGGTTCTATTCATGCCTCATTTATCTGCCTCGCGAAAATTACAACACCGAAACGCGCGTGAAATTGCAGGAGATTCTCAAACGCGCGTTCAACGGCACCAGCGCTGAATTCAATGTGCAGCTATCGGAATCCGTGCTCGCGCGCATTCACATGCTGATCCGCACCTCACCGGGTGCCGCACCGCAAACCGACATCAAGGCGCTCGAAGCAGAAGTGATTTTTGCCTTGCGCAAATGGGAAGACGGCGTATTTACGCTGGTGAGCCAGACGCCGGGGCTGGGCGAAGATGTCGCCAATCAGGCGCGGCGCGAATTTGTGTTGCCCTTCCCGGCCGCATACCGCGAAGACGTGAACGCCGAACAGGCGGTTGCCGATTTCGTCACCGCACAAAGCCTGACCGAAGACAATCCGATTGGCATGTCGCTGTATCGTCCAGCTACTGCAAATAACAACGCCCTGCGCTTTCGTCTCATCAAACTGGGCGACGCCGTGCCGCTTTCCGGCTCGCTGCCGATGCTCGAAAACATGGGGGTCAAGGTTGAGAGTGAGCGCTCCTACATCATTGCGCGCAATAATTTATTGCCGCTGCACATTCACGATTTCGGCCTCACCCACAGTTTTGCTGACCTCGATCTGGACAGCATCAAATCGAAATTTGAAGCAGCCTTCGCGCGCATCTGGAAACGAAGCGTTGAAAACGATGGTTTCAATCGCTTAACGCTCGCCGCTTCGCTGGCCACCGATGAAATTCTGCTGTTGCGCGCCTATGCCAAATATTTGAAGCAGACCGGGTTCACCTTTAGCCAGCATTACATTGAGCAGACGCTGGAAAAGCATGCGACCGTTGCGCAACAGTTAGTGAAACTTTTCCACGCGCGATTCGATCCCGCCTATCGCGGCGAACGAATTGGCGACGAACGCGCCTTGATTGAGGCGATCAACACAACGCTCGATGCAGTTTCCAATGCCGATGAAGACCGCATCCTGCGGCGCTTTCTCGCAGTAATGCGCGCGACCTTGCGCACCAATCACTACCAGCCCGACAATCAGGGTGCCCGCAAGAGTTATGTGTCGTTCAAAATCGAATCGGCCAAGGTCCCGGAATTGCCCGAGCCAAAACCGCTATTCGAAATTTTTGTGTATTCGTCGCGCTTCGAGGGCATTCATTTGCGTGGTGGCCGCGTCGCGCGCGGCGGATTGCGCTGGTCGGATCGACCCGAAGATTTCCGTACCGAGGTGTTGGGACTCGTCAAAGCGCAAATGGTCAAAAACGCTGTCATTGTGCCGGTTGGTTCCAAAGGCGGCTTCGTGCTGAAAATGGCACCGCCAGTCAGCGATCGCGAGGCTTACATGAAAGAAGGTGTAGCCTGTTATCAGAATTTCCTGCGTGGCTTGCTCGATCTGACCGATAACCTCGTCAAAGGCAAAGTGGTTCCACCGCAACATGTGGTGAGGCACGACCCAGACGATGCATACCTCGTCGTCGCCGCTGACAAAGGCACTGCCACGTTCTCCGATTACGCCAATGCGATTTCCGCCGAGTACGGCCATTGGCTGGGCGACGCGTTCGCGTCTGGTGGCT
>JANNRY010000281.1:0-3474 GCA_031401935.1 Betaproteobacteria bacterium
ACCGGTAGCTCGCCGTCCACGCCAGATAGGCGCTTTCGGCGAGCGGGTAAGTCGGCGAACCCAGCCCGAGTACGTAAAGCAACAAAGCCTCGTCGTAACCTTCCCAACGGTAGCCAAAAAAGCCGCTTTCCGGTTTCCAGCCGTGCGTCACCGTTGCCCCGCCGTTCTGTGCCCATTGCCAGTCAGCGCGGCTATAGAGCGCGTCGGCGAGATCGCGTATTTCCTGCTCATCTGCCGACGACGCGTCGAAAAAAATTCCCGCCGTGAGCGCGCCAGCGAGCAGGAATGTGCTGTCAATCGTCGATAGCTCGCACTGCCATGCGCGACGACCCGTCTGCATATCGAGAAAATGATAGTAGAAGCCTTTGTAGCCGGTCGCATCAGGTTCAGGACCATGCGGACTGTTCCAGAAAAAGCGCAACGTCGCCAGCACGCGCTCGACTGCGGCGGCTCGGGACATAAATCCACGCTCGACCCCTACCGGATACGCCGCCAACGCCATCCCCGTGGCAGCGATGCTGGCCGGCCAATCGGGTGCTGTCTTGTCGATCACCAAGCCGTTGGCCGGGTTTGTCTCATGCAAAAAGTAATCAAAAGATGCGCGCTGCAAATTCTCCAATACCGCGGTTGTAGCTGGTGTACTTACGCTCATGGCACTGACTCGCGCACGAAGTCTGAATAAACTTGCGCCCGAACACTCAACAACGTCGTCACTACCATGATCTTGTTCATCCGTTGTCCGAATGAACTGAGACCGCATGGACTTCGTCAACCATTGCCTGCGCCTCATCGATGATTCGGCGCAAGTGATCCTCGCCAATAAAACTCTCTGCGTAAATTTTATAAATCATCTCTGTGCCTGAAGGGCGTACCGCAAACCAGCCGTTCTCGGTCGAAACTTTCACGCCACCGATGGGAGCGCCATTGCCCGGCGCCTCGCTCAGAACGCGTTGAATTTTTTCGCCCGCCAAATCCGTGCGTCGAACTTGTTGCGGTGAAAGCCGTGATAGCGTGTCTTTCTGCTCTGCGGTGGCGGCAGCATCGACCCGGTCGAACACAGGCGTGCCGAGTTCTCGCGTCAGGGTCTGATAGTGCTCGCCAGGATCGCGCCCCAGCATTGCCGTGATCTCGGCCGAAAGCAATGCCGCGACAATGCCGTCCTTATCCGTCGTCCACACCGAGCCGTCGAGGCGAAGAAAGGATGCACCCGCGCTTTCCTCTCCACCAAAACCAAGCGAGCCGTCGAAGAGACCGTCAGCGAACCACTTGAATCCGGCCGGCATTTCGATAATCTTTCTGCCCAGCTTTGCAGCCACGCGATCAATCATCTGGCTGCTCACGACGGTTTTTCCGACGGCAGCGTTCTCGCGCCAGTTGGGCCGATGTTGGAACAGGTAGTCAACGGCGACACTTAGATAGTGGTTCGCCGGGAGCAAGCCCGAACTCGGCGTAATGATGCCGTGGCGGTCGTGGTCGGTGTCGCACGCAAAGGCGATGTCGAAACGATCTTTCAGGCCAATCAGGTTCTGCATGGCGTAGGTTGAGGAGGGATCCATGCGAATGCGGCCATCCCAGTCAGCAGGGATGAAACGGAACGTCGGGTCGACGGCGTCATTGACGACGCTGATATTCAATCCATAGCGCTCGCCAATTGCCCCCCAATAGTGAACCCCGGCGCCCCCGAGCGGATCGACGCCCATGTTGAGATTGGCACTGCGAATCACCTCGATGTCGAGGACATTGCCGAGGTCGCTCACGTACCCATTGAGATAGTCATGCCGGTGGGTTGTCGCCGCGCGCAGCGCTTTATTAACCGGCATTCTCTTCACACCCTGCAGACCGTTTTCGATAAACGTATTGGCCTTAGGAATCGTTAATTAATAACTTGTTCAATGGCATGTAATCGGATATCCTTCGATACATGGCAACTGATTCGTTAATTGGTCAACGCTGGGCGGTAATGCGATGCGCGCTGGACGAGCGCCAGCGTCGACTACTGGCGGCTACCGAAGCCAAGGTTTTGGGGCGCGGTGGCGTGTCTGCTGTTTCAGTTGCCACGGGTGTTTCGCGCACCACTATCATGGCTGGACTCGGTGAAATCGAGGCGATGCAATCAGGAGGTGGCACCGAAGAGCAGACAGCAGCTTCGACAACAAGAACGCGCCAATCTGGCGGTGGGCGCAAGAAGCTCCAGACCAAGGACGAGACCCTATTGCCCGACCTTTTGTCGCTCGTGGACTCAACGACCCGAGGCGACCCGGAGTCACCACTACGCTGGACGTGCAAGAGTCTGCGTAATTTGGCCGATGAGCTCAAGGCAAGAGGCCACACGGTGAGTCACGTCGTGGTGGGTAAACTTCTCAAAGAACAAGACTACAGCCTGCAGGCCAACGTCAAGGTGCTTGAAGGAAACCAAAGCCCTGACCGTAACGCCCAGTTCGAACATATCAACGCTTCGGTTGCTGCGGCCCTGAAGGCTAATCACCCCGTGATTTCGGTCGACACCAAGAAGAAGGAACTCGTCGGCGCGTACAAGAACGCAGGCCGGGAGTGGCTACCCAGCGGCGAACCGGTAAAAGTCAAAGTTCACGACTTCATCGACAAGGAACTCGGTAGAGCCAATCCGTATGGGGTCTATGACATCGGCGCTGACGAAGCCTGGGTGAGCGTTGGCACCGACCACGACACATCTGCGTTTGCCGTGCAATCCATCCGGCGTTGGTGGCTCAGCATGGGCTGTCAGCGTTACCCGCAAGCCAAGCAGTTAGTCATTACGGCTGATGGAGGAGGAAGTAACGGGCATCGCGTTCGCCTGTGGAAGTTGGAACTGAGTCGCTTCGCACAAGAAACCGGGTTGGACATCCAAGTTCACCATTTCCCACCAGGCACAAGCAAGTGGAACAAGATCGAACACAGATTGTTCTCGTTCATCACCATGAACTGGCGAGGGCAACCGCTCATCAGTCACGAGGTCATCGTTAACCTGATTGCCAGCACCAAGACACGTAGCGGCCTAACCGTTCGATCTGAAATCGACAAAGCCCAATATCCCAAGGGTCTAGCCGTCTCTGATGCAGATTTAGCAGCAATCAAAATTGAACGCCACGAGTTTCACGGCGAATGGAATTACTGCATCCACCCTGAATAATTTGCGCAACTTGTTTATTAACAGGCCCTAAGCGCGACACAGCAAACACACCGCCTCTGCAGCGATGCCTTCGCCGCGCCCGGTAAAGCCGAGTTTTTCGGTAGTAGTTGCCTTGATGTTGACTTGCGAACCATCCACGCCGAGATCGGCGGCGATGTTCTGCACCATCTGTGCAATGTGCGGCGACATCTTCGGCGCTTGCGCGATGATGGTGGCATCAAATACAATCCGCCGAATGGCGGTCCGGCGGGTACTGCCGTCACCAGCTGGATCGAAGCTAAGGGCCTGTTAATAAACAAGTTGCGCAAATTATTCAGGGTGGATGC
>JANNRY010000282.1:0-4212 GCA_031401935.1 Betaproteobacteria bacterium
ATTGATGCGGTCACCACGCCAGATCGACGATAGTCGCATCGATTCGATCTGCGCCAAATTGCACGCACCATCTCCGTGTTCGCGCGCGAACGTCTGCAACAGTTGCGCGTGATATTCGCCGCCCAGAAAGAGCGAGCGTTCTCCGCAGGCGGCGGCGACCAGGGGACGCGAAATCCCGGTGCCCAACAGTTGCGCTGTCTGCACAGGAGTTCCGTTCGTCCAGCCCAAGAGTAGCCAGCGGTGCGCATGTACACTCGCATTGCCGCCGAAGGGATGCCAAAGCGATTCGGCGGGAAATGAGTCAAGGCTCGTCACGAGTAATATGTCAGCTGGCAGGTGCTTTTTAAGGAATTCATCGCGGGTCCGTTCGTACTCTGCCGCGCGCAGTATTCCGATCAGACTTGTTGCGAAAACGTACAACGAGAGGCCAGCCAAGACTGCGGCGGTCAAACGCCGCGCACGGGGCGAAGCCGTCCCATCCGGCATATCTCGCAACGCGGAGACCAGCAGCACCGCGGTCGCAGCAAGCCAGTAAGGGCACACTACTCTGGCGGGAAGCGACTTCAGAAGTAGGAACATCGTCACCAGAAGAAAACTGAGAAAGCCGACGTAGCCCATAATCGCGAAGCGTTGACGGCGGTCGGCCAACAATATCGCGAACGCCAGCAAAAAACAGAAAAGCGCAAATTCTAGATGCGCAAACGCTCCTGTGACTTGGCGCAGTAGGATGGAAGCGGGCGATTGGCCGGTGTCGGCCCGGACTGCGGCAATTCCGCCGGTTTGTGGCATTGCAGGTGGATTCTGGATGTTCGACTCAACAGGACGTACTGACACCGCCGCCGCATCCTCTCTGCCGATCTGTAGCACGCGTGCAAAAGGTCGGAGGCGAGCGGCGAGACGCGACGCTGCGGAAGTACCGTCCGGGAATAGGCGCGCGCTAACGTTGGCGACATTTGATTCGGAAAATACGACTGGATCAGCATAGACGAAGTCGTCGAGCAACCGGATATCGTTCACTGTCCACACACCACTGCGAACCGCGCACTCCTCGATCCCGCAAACTTGTCGGTGCAGGTGATAGTCCGTGAATGGCGCAACATTACGTAAGTACTGGAGGCCTTCCGCCCATTCTGGGGTCGCATATTCGTGGCGATCAACCCACGTGTGGCCCAGTATGAGTGGTCCGGCAACGAGTGCCGTTATAAATACGCGCCTTGTCACCGCGCGCCATTCTCCCCGCTGTCGCAGCAGCACGAGTGCGGCTGGCATTGCCAGTAGCAGACCAAGCAGTCCCGCATCGAAGCGGCACATGAACCCCAGGAGAATCAGGAGCGCACTACACAATATCGTTGACCGTGTATCCGTAAGTTGGGTGTCCCGCCTCCGAACGGGGTCACAAATCGCCAAGAGCGCACCCGAAAAGGCGAGCATTATACCGACGCGAGTAAACTGCATCGCGAGCACGGTGCCAGCCAAGACGACGATGGTACCAGCGAGGGCAATCATTCTCGCGCGCGCGCCGTAGCCGTCAGCCGCAGCGAGGAATACGTGACCAATAGCAAGCGCGGCAAGGAGCGATAGAGCACCCATCAAAACGCCATACCATTCCACATTTCCAGTCCAGGCATAGAGCGGCACAAGCAGCCAACCGAATACAGAACTGACGAACACAAGCTGCGGCATGCCAAAGCCGCCAGACAACGCTCCGCTCGCAGTCATGAGCATTTGAATGTCGTCGTTTACTTCGAAGCGAACGAACGGCGCGAGCACGGCAAACGCGAGGAATACTGGCAGCAATATGCTTGGCGACCGTATTGAAACCACCGCTTTCGTTTTCATGCGCCGACTCCTGTTTTCTTTGACTCTTAATCAGTCTGCTACGCGGTCTTCTACCGCTATGAGTTTCTTGTTTAGCACGGTTTGTAATGTTCTAAACTGGTACGCCGACAAAAAAAATATCAATAAGTTGCTCTTACCCATACGATGTGCGGTAGACGTTCCACCGATTCAAGCAGCGTCTCGCCATTGAATCGTACAAAAGTACTTTGAACAATATTTGCCTTTACTAGTAAGCCATTGCGTCCGAGCTTGGCATAAATAAGTCTAGCATCGCTTTCCCAACTGTTCATATCAATATTCGAAACACCATCGCTATAAATGAAGATCCAATGGCTGGCACCATTGGTTAGCTCATAAGCACACATGCCCGGCAAGTGTGCTAACTCAGTAATCTTGGCGGCAGGATAGGCGCGAGCTTCAGCCCAAAGGACAGTTGCAATATGTTCCGACCCCTCTGCCTTCTTCGCCATTGTGAGCGCCGGCGCAGTCTGCTTCATTCCATATGAGGCAGAAAACCGGCCCGACTCGACATTGCCTAGCCATCCCGTGGCGGCTGTCAAAACATGGAGCTTTCTCCCCTCCCATTCGACAATCCAGCTACTTTCGGTCAATGCTCGCACAACGAATATGCGCTGCAATTTGAATCGGCACGTATTCCGGTTTGACAAGACGGTAGGTGCGCGCGTTAATACAAATCAAAGAGCTTGTAAGGCGCGTGCGGTTTATAAGTTCGCTTCTATCTTTGCGGCGCTCTCAATTTTCGTTTTTGGTCGAGGATCAAATGATGCCTTTATTTACTATCGTAATGGCCACACGCGATCGGCCAGTCTTGTTTTCCGATGCGCTGACCTCAGTGCTTGCACAAGAATTTCAAGACATTCAAATCATTGTCGTAGATGACGGGACTTCAGATATTCATCGTTCCGCCTACGATAACGTCATCGCAGACGCCAAATCAACGGCGGGAAATCGTCTGGAATTTTATTCATTGATACATCGGCCCCGTGGTCACGGCCAGAGTTACCCATTGAATTTTGGTGTGTCTCGTGCACGCGGTAAGTACGTCTGTTTCCTGGACGATGACGACGCTTGGACTGACCCACATCATCTGGCACGCGCCGCAAAAGCGATTCATGCACATTCCATTGGTCAGGCGGTCGATCTGTTCATGGCGAATCAGGTAGACTTTTTTAGGGGCGTGCAACAGTTGGCACCCGTTTGGCTCGATGGTCTGGATCGCAAGTTGCACGCCCGCGGTGAAAAACCTGATGCCGAAGGTTGCTTTGAAATATCAGTCACGGACTTAATGCAAATGGAGGGCTTCTGCCACCTAAATTGTCTCATCGTCCGACGCGAGTTGTTTGATCAGATTGGCGGAATGGACGAAGGCATACGTTGGGGGTGCGACCATGACCTCTTTTTTCGCCTTGTTGATAGGGCCTCGTTGATTTTGCACGATCCCACTGTTGTTTCCCGTCACAACATTCCTGACCCAGCCAAGACTAACAATATGACCACTGCTATTTCGATGATTGAAAAACGCTTGTTTCAACTTCGCATATTCAATAAAGCTGTTCTGTTAGCATCGCATCCGCAGATCAAGGCCTGCGGTCGGCTTTACGAAGGGTATACGCTGAAAACGATGGCACGTGAACTCAAAGCAGCGGGTCGATGGAATGACGCCGCTTATTACGCCAGAGTCGCACTCGGTGCAAAGCCAACACTTAAGTGGGCCTTGTACACGTTGTACTGTTGGGCACGCTCAATATTTGCCAAAGATGAACGAATCTAAGGTTCAAAGTCACAAAATCAAGCCCATTAGATCGTTAGCCGCGTGATGTGGATTGGTGGTGCCGTGGCTGGTCGGTGGGCAGGGTAGCGCTTCCAATTTGGCACAAACGCTGAATGCCGTAACCAGTATAAATATGGGTACTTCTATTGATGCGGCGATTAAACAGCGTGAAATTTTGTCCCCTCTCCTTGGGGAGAGGGTTAGGGTGAGGGGTGTTTACGCACGCAAACATTACCCCTCATCCCAACCCTTCTGCTTCGCTTCAAGTGTTCCCTTGTCCCAAGGGAGAAGGACTTAGTTCACGCTGTTTAACCGACGCCTCTATAGAAGTTCCCATACACGTAGATCGCCATTTGGCGGGCCTCTACGGACATTTCTGCCGTGGAAGCCGCGCCAGTGTTAGAGTTTGCTAAAATTCTGCCCGCTTCGCTCCCAAGTGAAGCAAGGCAAACCTATCGCAGATTCATACAACGTTTCGCCTTCGTGGCGGATAAACGTGCTTTGAATGAGGCTCACGCGCGAGAAAGAACTGTCCGCATCAAGTTTGCAATACATAATCCTTGCGTCGCTTTCCCAGCCAT
>JANNRY010000283.1:0-4752 GCA_031401935.1 Betaproteobacteria bacterium
GCGGGCAAAATCACGTCAGCCAAATACGCGGTTTCGGTCAGAAAAATATCCTGCACGACCAGCATTTCCAGTTTCGCCAATCCGCCGCGTGCGTGGTTGGCATCTGGGTCCGACATCGCTGGATTTTCGCCCATCACGTACATGCCTTTGATCTTTCCATCGTAGGCCGCGTCCATGATTTCCACGACCGTCAATCCGGGAATGGGATCGAGTTTTACTTTCCAGAGTTTTTCAAAGCGGGCAAATGCCTCGGGATTATCGACGCGTTTGTAATCGGGAAACATCATCGGAATCAGGCCAGCATCCGACGCGCCCTGCACATTGTTCTGCCCGCGCAACGGATGCAAGCCCGTTCCGGGACGACCGATCTGACCAGTCATCAGCGCCAATGCGATGAGGCAGCGCGCATTGTCGGTGCCGTGCACGTGCTGAGAAATTCCCATGCCCCAGAGGATCATTGATCCCTTCGATGTGGCAAACGCGCGCGCGACTTCGCGCAGTGTTTCTGCGGGGATGCCGCACAACGGTGCCATTTTTTCCGGGCTGTAATTTTTCGCGTTTTCTTTCAGCGCTTCGAAGTTTGCAGTGCGGTCGCGAATGAAGTTCTCATTCACCAAACCTTCATCGATGATGGTGTGAATCATCGCGTTCAGCATCGCGACATCAGTGTCGGCTTTGAACTGGAGTTTGCGCCACGCATGGCGGCCAAGCTCGGTACCGCGCGGATCAGCGACGATCAGTTTCGCGCCGTTCTTGACGGCATTCTTGATCCACGTTGCGGCGACTGGATGGTTCGACGTTGGATTAGCGCCGATGAGAAAAATAACTTCGGCTTTGGCAACGTCCGATACTTGATTCGATACTGCGCCCGAACCGACGCCCTCCAGCAATGCGGCGACAGATGAAGCGTGACACAAGCGCGTGCAGTGATCGACGTTATTGGTGCCGAATCCCGTGCGCACCAGCTTCTGAAACAGATAGGCTTCTTCGTTGCTGCCCTTGGCGCTGCCGAATCCTGCCAACGCATTTTTGCCGTGCGTGTCGCGAATTTTTGCGAGCGTGTGTCCGGCAAGATCGAGCGCTTCTTCCCAAGTCGCTTCGCGGAATACGTCGCGCCAGTTTTCAGGGTCGAGTTTGAAGTCTGCTGTTTTGGCAACACCTGTTTTGCGAATAAGTGGCTTGGTTAAACGCTGCTGATGATGCGCGTAATCAAAACCATAACGCCCCTTTACACAGAGACGGTTATGGTTCGATGGACCATCGCGGCCTTCGACGCGAATGATGGTGTTGTCCTTCACGTGATAGGTGAGCTGACAACCAACGCCGCAGTAAGGGCAAACGCTATCCACTGTTTTGTCCGCGACTACTTGATACGCCTCTTTGGCGGGCGAGAGCGCACCGGTCGGGCAGGCCTGCACACATTCGCCGCAGGCCACGCACGTGCTTGCTCCCATCGGGTCGTCAAAATCAAATACGATTTTTGATTGCACACCACGAAAAGCGTAGCCGATCACATCGTTCACCTGCTCCTCGCGACAGGCGCGCACACAGCGCGTGCACTGGATGCAGGCATCGAGATTGACCGTCATCGCGGGATGCGAGAAATCGGCATTCGGCTGTAAACGCGGCTTGAAACGTGATGTGGTGACACCGAGTTTTTCGGCCCACATCGTCAATTCGTTGGCACCCGGTTTGTAGTCTTTGGGCGGCGCGTCTGCTGTTAAAAGTTCCAGCACCATCTTTTGCGATGCTTCCGCACGCGGCGAGTTGGTGGTCACCTCCATGCCATTGGCAGGATGACGGCAGCACGACGGCGCCAATACGCGTTCGCCCTTGATTTCCACTACACACGCGCGGCAGTTGCCGTCGGGCCGATAGCCCGGCTTGTAGCAAAGATGCGGAATATCGATGCCGTTTTGCTTGGCGATCTCGATCAGCGTTTGATCAGCTAGAGCGGTGACTTTTTTGCCGTCAAGCGTGAATTCGATTTCCTCACTGCGGATGATGGGTTCATTCATTGCGTTCATGGTTTCGCCTCAGATTTCATGCGAAAAGTGTTTGATGACGCAGCGAATCGGATTCGGCGCAGCCTGCCCCAAGCCGCAGATCGACGCATCAACCATCACCTGTGACAACTCTTCAAGCAATCCCGTTCGCCATTTCGACTCTTCCAGCAGTTGCACCGCCTTTTCTGTTCCGACGCGACACGGCGTGCATTGCCCGCAGCTCTCATGTTCAAAAAATTTCATCAGGTTCAATGCGGCATCGCGTGCCTTATCGTGGTTCGATAAAATCACGACCGCCGCCGAACCAATAAAGCAACCATGCGGCTGCAAGGTATCGAAATCGAGCGGGATGTCGCCCATGCTTGCAGGCAAAATGCCACCGGATGCCCCGCCCGGCAGGTAAGCATAAAAACTGTGGCCATCCGGCATGCCGCCGCAGAAATCGTCTATCAACTGTTTGACGGTGATGCCTGCGGGGGCCAGCTTCACGCCCGGATTCTTCACCCTACCCGAGACGGAAAATGAACGCAAACCTTTGCGACCATTACGACCCTGATCGGCAAACCAGGCTGCGCCTTTTTCAAGAATATCGCGCACCCAATAGAGCGTTTCAAAGTTATGTTCGAGCGTCGGGCGACCGAACAATCCAACCTGCGCCACATACGGTGGACGCAACCGCGGCATGCCGCGCTTGCCTTCGACGGATTCGATCATCGCCGACTCTTCGCCACAGATATAAGCACCTGCGCCGCGGCGCAGCTCGATGAGTGGCAATTTGCATTTACCCGCAGTGCCGCCGGGGGGATTGGCGATTAACTTCGCGAGCTCAGCCTGCAGTAAATTGCGGCAGGCATGATATTCGTCGCGCAGGTAAACGTAAATGGCATCGGTACCAACGATCTTAGCCGCGATCAGCATGCCCTCAAGAAAACGATGCGGATCGCGCTCAAGATAATAGCGATCCTTGAATGTCCCCGGCTCACCCTCGTCGATATTTATCGCCATCAAACGCGGTGCCGCTTCGGCTTTCACGATGCGCCATTTACGCCCGGTCGGGAATCCGGCGCCGCCAAGTCCGCGCAAACCGGAATGCTCCATTTCAGTCAGCACCGTCTCGGTAGCGCGCTTCTCATTGAGCACCTCGACGTAAGTTCCATAGCCGCCGTCAGCCTGATACTGTGCATAGTCTACAAATTTGACATCAATGCCCGGAACGCCGCGTGTTTGCTCGTTCTTAACGGCATTGGCGACACGCTCAACAGTGGCATTGCCGAACGCGTTTTGGCCAACGCACACGGCGGGCGCTTCCGAGCAGCGTCCAATGCAAGGCGCTGCAATCACGCGAATGTCTTTACCCAATATAGTCGGCAATTTCTTCAGTAACGCGTCCGCGCCCGCCATCGCGCAGGACAATGTTTCGCAAACACGCACCGTCAACGCGGCGGGCGCTTCTTCGCCTTCCTTCACAACGTCGAAATGGTGATAAAACGTCGCGACCTCATACACTTCGGCCTGTGCGATCTTCATCGCTTCGGCGAGTGCGGCCATATGGGCGGCCGAGAGGTGCCCGAACTTGTCCTGAATCAGGTGCAGATATTCAATGAGCAGATCACGGCGGATCTCATTGCCGGACAAAAGTGCGGCAATCTCGGCCCTTGCGTGCGGATGTATCTGGCGGCCCTTGAGCGTTGTGCGCCCTTTCCTGCGGCCGCGAACCTCGGCGAGTGGGATAGCAATCGTGACGCGATCATTCATCGGTTAAATCTCCAAAAGCGCCAGGACGTAAATGTCCTGCCGATTTCGCGCGATGTCGTTTAGCTACGCCTTCGTCGCATCATTCGCCGCGCGGTCACACGCCCGACGAAAGTTGAAATTATTGTACTCTACAGAGGATAGCCCTCCCTTGGGTGTGGCCATATGACGGGAATCAAGAAGAGAGTTGACCGTTGTACTTACGACCAATAAACTCTAAAACTGGTGCGGCTTGCAGGCCATAAATGTCTCGGAAAGCTCGCCAATGCTTGTGTTTAAGTCTTGTTCGCTGCGGTACGTCGACGAGCCCAAAGTCCAAGCAACGCAAGCATCGCCAACCCCGGTAGCACAGGGTCAGCGCGCGAGTCGGTGGTCATACCGCAGCCGCCACCTCCGCCACCACTACTTTGCGTGACTGCAGGTTGCGTGGCGACTGTACCGCGCTGCAATTTGGCGACTGCAAATTGTGCGAATTCAGTACCTGTCGTTGTTCCTAAGTCGATAGTCGCACCTGCAATAAAGATGCTACCGTCCTCGGCGATATGCAGTTGATTGGGAATGAGCCGCTTGCCAAAAGAAATCAGCGCAATATAGCCCTGCCCCCCTGCACCGAAAGTCAGATCGCTTGCGCCCTGCAATGTCATGCGGCCGACACGGGGTTGGGAGTAATCGATTTGCTGAGCGACATTGGGATCGCTGGACCGGATCGCCGGATAACCAGCGATGACCATATGGCCATCCCGTTGCATGGCAGCTGCCGTAACTTCAGCCACGTGAAGCTCCGCTGGGCCGGTAATCCCCTGATCGACTCGACTTGTATCGACTGCACCCTGCGCAGTCAGCCAAACAATTACATATTGGGTGGAATTCGGCTGGTGACGGGTCTGTTGCAACAACAGCGCAGCGCCACCGCTGGCCGTGGCAAATATTTCGACCGGACGATGGACGGCAGTGGAGAACGGCGGAGAATCGAGAATCAAATCGCCTCCGGCGG
>JANNRY010000284.1:0-20875 GCA_031401935.1 Betaproteobacteria bacterium
GCATTGGTGTAGAGGCAGGTCAGCGCTTTCACACAGTGCGACCCGATGCCGTTCAATTTGCCCGCAATATGACGCGTATGCATCGTCGCAATTTCAATCGCCGCAACTTCGCGCCTCACCAATGCCGGTGTCGTTGTCTCCACGCATTGTTCGGTCGCCACCTTGATCGCACCGGCGGCATCGATCTCAGGGAAACCATAGAACACGTCATCGGCACCCTCACCCCAATGCCAGATGAAAATTGGAAAATCACGTGGCCGGTAAGACAGCGACTGCGCTCGTTTGTCGCACGCAAACCAGTACAACACCTGACGCCGAACCGTCAGTGAAGCCGCGAACGCAGGTAACAACTGCGGCATCCACGGTCCGGCAGCGACAATCGTGGTGCCTGCCGCATATTGCGTACGATCAGTGTCAACAATCGTCTGATTATTCACACGCGTGATACGTTGCACCGTCTCGCCGAGGTTGAGTGTCGCACCAAGGCCTGTGGCCAGTGAAAGCTGCGCACTGACACACGCTTCGGGGTCCAAATATCCTGCGCCGGCTTCAAAGTAGCCACACTCGTCACCGCGCAACGAAAAGTGCGGAAAGCGCGACGTGATTTCATGTGCACTCAAGCGTTCGTGCGGGATACCAAAGGCCTCGGCCGCGCGAAAAGTATTGCCCAGAAAATCGCGTTGATCGTGCATCCGGCTCGGCGCATCTTCCCGCGCGATCACCAAGCCGCCGCAGGCATTGAACAACCTGCGACCGGTTCCGCGTTCCATCTCGCGCCATAGTTGATGAGAGCGCATCGCCAGCGGCACAAACTGTTGGCCTTCGCCAATCGCTTCGCGGGTGATGCGCGTTTCGCCGTGCGTGGAGCCGTGTGAATGCGGCGGCGAAAATTGATCGACACCCACCACCTTCACACCGCGCCTGGCGAGCTGATAGGTAATCGCACTGCCCATCGCGCCCAGCCCTACCACCAGCACATCGGGATGTTGGGTGCCGATCATTGCGGCATCGTGTTTTTGATCTGCAACCTCCGCGATCCCATCCGGCTCGCTATTGTTTCGTCATCACGTAGCTGCCGTTGGTGCGCGTCAAACTGTCTATCCAATCGACTTTGGCCGTCTTGCCACTGGCATCAACTTCCATTCTTGACATGCCAATCGCCTTGCCATCGCGCTTGAAGTTTTCTTCCAGCGTATTTTTCTTGATCTTGACCGATACGCTGGTCGTGCCGGGGTCGCCCTTGAACGGCGCATCGGAGCCATCCATCTTGGCGCTATACGACTCACCAGTCGGCGTGGCCATATTGAGCATATTGGCTTCCATCTTGTACGTCACCAGCAGGCCATTATCAGAGCGTTTGTCAGCTTTGATCGCCTTCCATGAGCCTGACATCTGATGTGAACCTGTTTTGTCGTAAGCCACACGCGCGTAGCTGGTCGTTCCTTTCACGACCTCATTGTTGGTCGCCGATGAATCAGCGTATTCACTCAACATCGAATTCTTGTCTGTCGACACTGAGAATTTGCTCCGGCCCATTACCTTCCCGCCTTTCTTGCTGACGATCTCGACGTGGAAAGGATCGGTGATCTTGACCGACACGGTATCGACGTACGGGCTACCTTCGACCTTCTGATCTTTACCGTCAGTCTTGACCAGAATTTTGGTCGCGCAGGTTTTACATTCGTACATGCCATCCTTGAATACATAGATCAGCGGCTTGGCCGAAAAATCGATAGTCTTCACGTCGGTTTTCCAGGTGCCATCAAAGACAGTTTGCGCAGACCCCAGCGCGGGGATGCACCCGAACACCAGCGAAGCCACGAATAGTAGTTTTTTCATCTTATCCTCCGTTTGAATTATTGAACGAACACCAAACTACGCACAAAGTCGAGTTTCTGGGATACGCCGATTTCGCGAAGATGTCAAAATTTTTGTCGAAAGATGTGGCGTGCATTAAAACATTAAACACTAGCACTGGCGAGGCTTTCAGGACATTTATGCTCGAAGATGCCCGCCAAATGGCGTTCTACGCAATTTCACGTATCAATGCCTGCGCCAGCACGCGCGCAACATGCAGCGCCTCCCTATTGGCCCCGTCCGCAATCTGATGACGACAACTCGTTCCATCTGTAACGATAGTTGTGTTTTGATCGGCCCGTCGCACAGCGGGCAGCAACGCGAGTTCACCCATTTTCAACGACACTTCAACATGCTCCGCTTCAAACCCAAACGCACCGGCCATGCCGCAGCAACTCGATTCAATCGTTGTTATCTTCGCTTCAGGAATCCAGCTCAATACTTCCTGAACAGGCGTGAAGGCGGCAAACGCTTTCTGGTGGCAATGCCCATGCAGTAGCAGATCAGGCTGCGGTAAAGCCTGCAAAGGCAGTTTGAGCCGACCGGCTTTTTTCTCGGCCATCAAAAATTCTTCGAACAACATCGCGCGTGCGGCGAGCGCTGACGTATCAGCCCCGGGAAGCATGAAAAGAAATTCATCACGCAGCGTGAGCAGACAGGACGGCTCCAGACCGACGATGGGAATATTCTTTTCGACAAACGGTTTCAACGCCGTCAACATGCGGCGAGCTTCTTCTTTGGCTTTATCGACCATGCCGCTGGCGAGAAACGTCCTGCCACAGCAGAGAGGACGATTGCCGTCGTGGGCGGCTGCCAGATGAACGTTATAGCCAGCCGCTTCTAACACCTGACGCGCAGCGTGCAGATTTTCTGGTTCGAAATAATTGTTGAAGGTATCGGCGAGGAGGACGACTTCTTTGCCGCTTTTGCCATTAGCATCAGGTGTCGTTTGCGATGCAGCACCGCGCGAGAAACGTTCACCAGCCCATCTGGGCAAGGTCCGCTCAGCCGAAAAACCCGTGATCTTTTCCGAAATCCACGCCGCACCAGGCAGGGTATCGCGCAGATTCAGAAGCCATGAAAAATTTGACGCCAGCGTTGCGTAGCGTGGCAAGTACGCGACCAGCTTGTCCCGCAGCGTATGGCCGTGTCGCTGTTTGTAATGATGAAGAAATTCAATCTTCATCTTGGCCATGTCAACGCCGGTTGGGCATTCGCGCTTGCAGCCTTTGCAACCGACGCAGAGATCCATCGCGTCTTTGACGGCATCCGAAGCGAGTCCATCACTGCCAAGTTGGCCAGGTATTTGTCCGCGAAGTTGTCCGCTTAGCGCTAGACGCAAAGTATTTGCTCTGCCGCGCGTGACGTGCTGTTCATCGCCGGTGGCGCGGTAGCTGGGGCACATGGTACCGGCGTCAAACTTTCGGCAGGTGCCGTTGTTGTTGCACATTTCGATGGCGCCGGCAAAGCCACCGCTGTCTTTCCAGTCGAGCACCAAATCGATTTTCTGCGTGGCGTAACCGGGAGCATATCGAAACAGCGAACGATCATCCTGCTTTGACGGATTGACGATCTTGCCGGGGTTCATCAACCCCTTCGGATCGAACAGCGATTTAATTTCCCCCAGCGTAGCCGTCAATCTGGGCCCGAGAAAGGGCGCAATCCATTCCGAGCGCACCAGACCGTCGCCGTGCTCACCTGAATACGCACCTTTGTATTCGCGCACAAGTTGCGACGCTTCTTCAGCAATCGCGCGCATTTTTGTTGCGCCATCGCCTTTCATATCAAGGATCGGTCGCACGTGCAAACAACCCACCGAAGCGTGCGCGTACCAAGTGCCTTCGGTGCCGTGCTGTTGAAATACCTCGGTCAAGCGGCGTGTGTATTCAGCGAGATGCGGCAACGGCACTGCGCAATCCTCGATAAAGCTCACCGGCTTGCCGTCACCTTTCATCGACATCATGATATTGAGTCCTGCCTTGCGCACTTCCCACACGGCTTTTTGCAAATTCACATCCGGGATTTCCACCACACCGCCGGGGAAACCAAGATCGGCCATCAGTTCCACCAATTGCTTTAGTTTTGCGACTTGCTCGGCGTGATGCTCGCCGGAAAATTCAACCAGCAAGACGCAATCCGGTTCGCCTTGCAAGAACGCGTCCACCGTTTTTTTGTAGATGGCAATGCCGCGCGATAAGTTCAGCATCGTGCGATCAACCAGCTCAACCGCCGACGGGCCGAGCTTCACGATATGTTGCGCCGCGTCCATGCCATCGTAAAAGCGCGGAAAGTGGCAAACGCCCAAGGTTTTGTGTTTCGGCAGTGCGGTCAATTTTAGGTAAACGCGTTCAAAGTAGCCAAGCGTGCCTTCGGATCCGACCAGCAACTGTGCGAGATTGAATCGGGCAGGTGCTAAACGGTCGAGGTTGTAACCGGCGACGCGACGTGCGATTGGAAACATTTTGTCGAGAATTTCAGCTTCTTCGCGCGCGTAGATTGCGTGCATCGCATCACGGATTACGTTAAAGCCAGCGCCGTTATTGGCCTCCAGCGCATTTACGCCAAAGTGGTAGCGCTTGTTGTCACTCAGCCACGCATCGATCCCCAGCACGTTGTCGACCATGTTGCCATATGCAATTGATCGCGACCCGCAGGAATTATTTCCGCTCATCCCGCCGATGGTCGCCTGTGCCGCCGTTGACACATCGACTGGAAACCACAGCCCTGAAGATTTCAACTTGGCGTTCAACGTATCGAGCACCATGCCCGGCTCTACAACTGCGCGGTATTGCTCGGCATCAAACTCAACCAAGGCATTCAAGTATTTACTGTTATCGATCACCAGTGCAGCACCGACCGTCTGCCCGCATTGCGACGTGCCGGCACCGCGCGGCAGGATCGCAATCCCCTCTTCCGCCGCAATCTGTAGCGTACTGATGGCCGCATCCATGGTTCGCGGCACGACAACACCAATGGGCATGATCTGGTAAATGGAGGCGTCGGTTGAATAGCGTCCAAGGGCGGCGGCATCGAACAAAACCTCGCCATCGACTTCGCGCCGCAAGCGCGTTTCCAACGGCGTGGCAAGCCTCGTTTTTGGGGTGAAATGGATCGGGGCGGTTGATGTCTGGGCGCTCATCTAATATTGATCGAAAGCATTTATAGTCGAAGAATTTTGCCACATAGTGTATACACATCGACACCCCCAATGCATTGATGAAAGGCATTCAAACATGACGCAATCTTCCCACCGTGCCGGTCGCCACTTCCTGCAAATTCCGGGCCCAACCAACGTGCCTGATCGTGTTTTGCGCGCAATTGATGCGCCGACTATCGATCACCGCGGTCCGACGTTCCAGAAATTAGGCCTGGAAGTGCTGGAAGGAGTCAAAGCCGTGTTCCAGACCAAACATCCTGTCATCATTTATTCGGCGTCCGGCACTGGCGCGTGGGAAGCGGCCCTCGTCAACACCTTATCCATGGGCGATAAGGTGTTGATGGTCGAGACTGGCCACTTCGCTACGCTGTGGAAGAAAATGGCGGTAAAACTCGGCTTGGATCCGCAATTTTTGCCCGGAGATTGGCGACACGGCGTGAACGCGGCCGAGATTGGGGCACGGCTGGCGGCTGACACCGGCCACGAAATTAAAGCTGTTTGCGTCGTGCACAACGAAACCTCAACCGGTGTGACCTCCGATATTCATGCCGTTCGCAAAGCCATCGACACGGCCGGGCACCCCGCCCTGCTCATGGTCGATACGATATCGTCGGTGGGGTCAGTCGATTATCGCCACGACGAATGGGGCGTCGACGTCACGATCGGTGGTTCACAAAAAGGCATGATGCTTCCACCGGGCTTGAGCTTTAACGCGCTTAGCCCGAAAGCGCTTGCTGCAAATAAATTATCGAAAATGCCAAGGATGTTTTGGGATTGGGAAGACATGCTCGCCGCCAACAAAACCGGCTTTTTCCCGTACACACCGGCGACTAATTTGCTCTATGGCCTGCGTGAGGCGTTATTGATGATGCAGGAAGAGGGCCTGACCAATGTTTTCGCGCGCCATCATCGGCACGCAGAGGCCACGCGCCGCGCGGTGCGGGCCTGGGGCCTTGAGATCCTGTGCGCCAACCCGGCTGAATATAGCCCTGCACTCACGGCAGTGATGATGCCTGCCGGGCACGACGCCGACAAATTGCGCGCGACTATCCTGGAACATTACGATATGTCACTCGGCATGGGGCTGGCAAAATTGCAGGGCAAGGTTTTCCGCATTGGTCATCTGGGGGACTTCAACGACCTCACGCTCATGGGTACGCTCTCGGGGGTTGAGATGGGCTTGGAAGTCGCAGGTGTGCCGTACCAAAAGGGCGGCGTCGCTGCTGCGATGCGATATCTTGCTGAATGCGCGGTTGAGCGTTCCACAGCTAGAATAGCTGCATAGCTTTTCCCCAATTTGCTTTTTTTGTAATCGTATTTACCTAACTACGCCGCCGCAGAGCGGTTTTCCAACATTTGGAGGATTCATGAAACGTCGCACCCTTCTTCAGGCAGCCGTTGCTGCTGTAGTTTCACTGCCCCTCGCATTTTCGGCCTCAGCACAAGCCCCCGCTTGGCCTACCAAGCCCGTGAAGTTAATCAATCCTTTCCCGGCTGGCGGCGGCACCGATGTTTTCGCGCGTCCATTCGGCGCCAAGCTTGGTAACAACCTCGGACAGAGTTTTTTCATCGAAAATCTCGGCGGTGCTGGCGGCACCATTGGCGCGCAGACCGCATCAACAGCGGCTCCTGACGGTTACACATTTTTCATTGGCGCGATTCATCACACCATCGCCGAGTCGCTTTACACCAAGAAGAAATACGTGCTGGAGCAAGCTTTCGAACCTGTCACAGTGCTCGGCTACGTACCGAATGTATTGGTGATCCATCCCAAACATCCATTCAAAACGGTGGACGAATTGGTGAAATACGCCAAGGCCAATCCCGGCAAACTCAACTATGGCTCTGCTGGCAGCGGCGCGTCGCATCATCTCGCGGGCGAATTATTTAAGCGTCTGGCGGGCGTCGACATGGTGCACGTGCCCTACAAGGGAATCGGACCGATGATGACCGATCTGGTCGGGGGTGTCGTGGATCTCGCCTTTGACGGCCTTGCCTCCTCCAGCGCACAAATTAAGGGCGGCAAATTGATACCGTTGGCAGTCACATCGACGCAGCGAAATGCGCTGTTGCCAGATGTGCCCACCATGGTCGAACTTGGCTACAAAGATTTCACCATGACCACGTGGTATGCCTTATGGGGCATCAAAGGAACCCCGCAGCCGATACTCGACAAGATGTACACCGAGACAATCAAGATCCTCGCTGATCCGGACATCAAAAAAATATGGGATCTGGCCGGCGCCACACCTGGCGGTCAGCCACCAAAGGAGTTCGCGGGTTTCATTTCATCCGAGATCGCCAAGTGGGGCAAGGTCGTGAAAGATTCGAATATCAAGATCGACAACTGATAGCGTAGAACCATTACTGGCGCGGTTTTCAAAGCACTATTGCCCTGAAAGTAACGCCAGTCCTAGAGTTTAGCAATTAATCTTGTTTGAACAAATGATAATACTGCCGGGAAACCGGCAGTGTTTCTTTGTGCCCCTTCAAATGGATGATCAGCTTCTCCGGTGCTTCCCGCACAGCGCGATCAATCGCATTTGCATTGACGATTACACCCCGATGCACCTGCCAGAAAACCGCATCGTCCAGGCCTTCCACTAATTCCTTGAGCGGCGAACGCATCAGTGCTTCGGACTCTTTCATGACGATGCGCGTGTATTTGGTGTCGGACTGAAAAAACAATACTGTCTCGACATCGATCAGACGCGTTTGATTGCCAAGTGAGGCACGAATCCATTTCAGTTTGGCAGGCTTGCTGTCAGTGGATTTATTGCCCTGATTGAGTAGCTGTGCGAGCAATCCGGTCAGGTCTTCAGGTTTTGTCGCCAGCCGTTTCTTCAGACGCGCGACCGCTGCGCCCAGCCGATCCATTTCTACAGGCTTCAACAGGTAATCCACCGCGCCATTCTGGAACGCCTGCACCGCGTATTCATCGTAGGCGGTGATAAAAACGATATGCGCTGAATCACCGATTTCAGCCGCCACTTCCAATCCAGTCTTGCCAGGCATACGAATGTCGAGAAACGCAATATTGGGCCGATGCGTGTTCCACATCTTGAGCGCTTCAATACCGTTCTTGGCAACATACGGGATCTCAAGTTCCGGCCACGCCTCTTTTAACGCCGCAAGCAAGCGCTCGCGCATCAGTGGTTCGTCTTCGGCGATCATCGCGGTTGTCATATCTCACTCCTCCATAAATGGGGCAGGCGCTGCATCGCATGCCCGCGCTTCAGGCACCGAAGCAAAGCAGTTTGCTTCGGCGAAACCCCTGAAACACTATCCTCAGCAATCCGTGCAGTTGTCATGGTTCACTCCGTTTCAAATTTGTTCATGCGCAACTATTTGCGTTTTTTTCATGTTCGCGTGCAGCGGCAAATCAATAACCGCAACGAATCCGTGTGGCACATTTTCGGTGACGATCAAGCGCGCATGACTTGCATACAGTGCCCGCAAGCGCTGGCGAATATTGTCCAAACCGAAACCACCGCCCGCCGTTGATGGCCCGTGGCCAATGCCCAATCCGGTATCACTCACGGTCAAACACAAACGATCGTTTTCGAGTCGCGCCTTCACGCTGATTTTTCCGCCGTCCGGATGCGGTTCCAAACCGTGCTTGATCGCATTTTCTACCAGCGAAATCAACATTGCCGGCGGCATGATGATTCCGCCCAGGGTTTCAGGTAAATCGAGTTCAAACGTGAGGCGATCCTGCATACGCGTTTTCATGATCAGCAAATAGGCTTCGATTGCCTTGAACTCGCGGCCCAGCGTGGTGGAATCCTCTCGCAGGCTGGCAAGCCCGGCGCGTAAAAACGTGATGAGTTGTGCCGTCAGCAACGCAGCCTCGGGCGCTTTATGGTCGGCCAATTGTTGAACGGAGGCGAGCGTATTGAACAGGAAGTGCGGCTCAACTTGCGCCTGCATCAGTTTTAACTTGGCGTCGGCCAATTGCCGCCCCATTCGCTCCTGTTGCGCTTGCCGTTCGAGTTGTTGATTACGTCGTTGCAATTGGCCGCGCCGGTATTGCACGATGCTGACCATCAGTGCAGCGTAAACCAATCCTGCAATTAAACCGCCCATCAACACTTTTGGCGCGACCCGCGCAAATTGGTCGGCCACATCACTCAGGGACTTCATTTGCGTAATCTTGGCAGCGAGTCCCCCGGCGACGGCACCAGCCAGCGTGATGCCTACCAGCAGCAGCAAGCTTCTTGCGCCGATCTTGAATCTTGACGGGCCGAACCACGCGCCAGTGAAAGCAGTCATCATCGACATCAGCATCACGGCACTCAATGAAAGCGCGGCCCACCAACCGATCTCGGTCAGGAACACCTTCGCTAAAATTCCCATGGTGAGCCAAATCGCGATGAATACTGCTGAGTACAGCCATGGTCGCTTGTGGAACGCCGCGTCAAACGCGAGCACATCGGCGCGCTCTTCCGGCGCCAATTTGGCAAGGCTCTTTGCTTCGAGACGCGCGTACCACGCCTTGATGGATGTGAGAATAGTCATAAGAATATTTAAGTTGCTGGCAGGTTAACCAACCTCGCACTTGCCAGCAATCCTGACGCGATGAATGGCGATTGTGGGGGATGAATCACTATTCTGCGGGCCAGACCTGAACACAATGTGTAAAATCTTCATCAATACCCACCAAACCACCTAGAGGAAATTCACCATGGCTGACATCTCGGTTAAACGTGCCCACCCACTCGGCCTCAAAGGCGCACATGCGGCAGCCACAAAAATGGCCGATAAGCTTGGTGAGAAATTCGATCTGCAAGGAACCTGGAACGGCAACACGATGAACTTCTCGCGCCCGGGTGTTACCGGCATTCTCGCCGTATCGGAGAGCGAACTGAAGCTCGAAGTCACGCTCAGTTTTATGCTGAAGATGATGAAAGGACCGATTGAGAAATCAGTGCATGAGCAGTTGGACAACGTATTGAAAGACGCCGCTGCTGCACCCGCGCCTAAGGCCGCAGCGAAAACTGCCGTCAAAACTGCCAAACCAGTGGTCGCCGCAAAAGCCACCCGGAAGCCCGCAGCAAAGAAAAAATAGCCTTAGCCGCGTTCGACCCCAGCCCGCCCAATCCAATTATCAATAACCGAAAATGGGTCGGTCTCGCCGTTCATAATCCGCTCGATCAATATCTTTTCCCGCGATGCGATGGTCGCCAAAAAATAATCCGCCCCATCCATGTGCCGAAACGCCGTAAATCCGGCTTCGAGAAACTGCTGCATTTCACCCAGGCCCGCCATTTGCGCCGGTGCGCGCAACATTTTGAGCGTGGCAAAAATCAGCGGTTTTCTTACCATGCGATCAAGCCCATCACCGACCGCGCCCATGAGCGCAATCTGGTGCAGGCGATCATCCAACCGTCCTACTGCACGAAACGCCTTTAGATAACTTGATTCGGTGAGCGGCTCCTTGCCCAGCGCGGTGGTCAGCGCCTGATCAAATTCTTCAGCCAACACATCGAGTTCAAGCGCTTTGTTGACAGCATCGTAAGCAAACTTGGGCAGCAATCGTTTGATGGTCGGCACCATGCGTGCCAGATCGCGGTCGCGAATGGTGGAATCCTTGATGCCATAAAGCTCGTCCAGAAAAAATGTTACCGCCGGCGCATAACGGGCATCAGCGGAAAGATCCTCGTAAGTGCGGGCGAGGCGTTTTTGCTGCCAGGCTTTAACCGCTTTCAGGCGTGCCACAAAACCCGCGTCCCGGCTGTGCGCTGCCGCCTCCGCGCCACGCAATTGTTGAAGTTTTTCTAGGCGCTCAAGCATTATTGTTTTTCATTGGGTGCTGGCCGATGTTGCGATGCAATAGATTAGAGCATTCAATCTAAACCAGATATTGATAACCAAAAGTTCACTGGTATTCTAGCGATCAATTTAGCTTCAACCAATCTTGGCATATATGAATCTTGGCGAACCCGGCATCAACATTTCCGCCGCATTGCGCGATATCTTCGCGCGTGCGCGAAATGCGTACACTTCAGCGCGAATGCCTAGCCTGCAAACCCGGCGCGATGCCCTGATGCAACTTGAACGCCTGTTGACCGAGAACATGACTGAAATCACTGCCGCCATCAGCGCCGATTTCGGCAACCGCTCCGTCCACGAAACACAACTGCTGGAGATTTTTCCGGCGCGATCAGCGGTGAAAGACGCCAAACGACACGTGAAATCGTGGATGAAACCCAAGCGTGCCTGGGCATCGATGTGGTTTCTGCCCGCACGCACCGAGCTGCGACCCCAACCGCTTGGCGTCATCGGCATCATCGTGCCGTGGAATTATCCAGTTTTCCTGGCGGTCACCCCGTTGGTCGGCGCGCTGGCGGCAGGCAACCGGGTAATCATCAAGATGAGCGAGTTCACCCCAAAGACCGGCGCTCTGTTTGCACAACTAATCAGCAAGTATTTTTCGCCAGATCACGTTTGCGTCGTCAATGGTGGCGCTGATGTGGCCCGCGAATTTTCGGCGCTACCCTTCGACCACCTGCTCTTCACCGGCTCCACAGACGTGGGCCGGCATGTGATGCGCGCGGCGGCAGAAAACCTTACGCCAGTCACACTCGAGCTCGGCGGCAAATCGCCGGCCATTATCGGCCCAGAATGCAAGATCGACGAAGCTGCGGAAAAAATCCTGTTTGGCAAATGCCTCAATGCCGGCCAAACCTGCATTGCACCTGATTACGTGCTGCTGCCACGCGCGCAGGAGCAGGCATTTGCGAAGACGGCACAAGCCGTGGTCGCGCGGCTTTATCCGACATTGGCGAAAAATCCCGACTACACCAGCATCGTGAGTCAGCGCCATGTCGAACGGCTCAAAGGTTATCTCGATGATGCCGCCGCGCGCGGCGCGATGGTACTGCCGATTTCGCCAGCCAACGAATCATTGGAAGGCACACAAAAAATTGCGCCCACGCTGGTCGCCAACGTCAACGACGAGATGCGTGTGATGAATGAGGAAATATTCGGCCCCATATTGCCGTTAGTGCCGTATGACAACCTCGATCAGGCAATTGCCTACGTTAACGCCCGTCCCCGACCACTGGCACTTTACTATTTCGGCAACTTCGACGACCACATCCAACGCGTGCTCAATGAAACGGTTGCAGGTGGCGTGACGGTCAACGATGCTCTCCTGCATGTTTCGCAGGATCAGCTCCCTTTCGGTGGTGTTGGTCCATCCGGGATGGGTTCTTATCACGGCAAATTCGGGTTCGATACGTTTTCCAAACTGAAACCGATCTACCATCAGCCCGCGTTGAATGGCCTCTCAATGTTCAAGCCGCCATACGGCAAGCGCTTCGAATCGATGATCCGGTTTTTACTCAAATAGCATGATGGCCAGCCGTCGCACATTCCTGAAGGTCGGCGTTGCCGGTGCGTGCGTGCTGCTGACCGCGCGGATTCTTGATCGCGAGGTTTTTGCGCAAACTGATCAGCCGGGTTCACTGGACCTGAAAAAAATCGCCAACAAGGATGCCGTCTGCATCGCTGCACTCGCCGGAGCTGTCCTCAAGGGTGCGTTGCCCGATGACGCTACGGCAAAATTAGTCGCCATCAATGAAGTCGTCGAGGCGTTCGACCGTACCGTGGCGGGCTTGTCGCCTGCGGTGCAAAAAGAAGTGGAAGAACTGCTCAGTTTGTTGACGTTCAGCCTCACACGGCGCTTTGTTGCGGGGGTCAGCAAGCCGTGGCATGAAACCTCCGAGGACGATGTGACCAACTTTCTGAACAACTGGCGGCAAAGCCGTTTTGCGCTGTTGCAGCAGGGCTATCAGGCGCTGGCCCGCGTGATCGTCGCGTGCTGGTACGGCAATCCGCTATCGTGGGGCAAGATCAACTATGACGGGCCGCCGTTCGCAAAAGAGCTGGGATTGCAATGAGCGAAACAATCATTGCGGACCCGATCAAACTGGCCCTCGCGGATCGCACGCGCGGCTGGAAAGTGATTGACGGCACGCGCATGACAAACGACATCACCATTGAATGCGATGTCGTCATCGTTGGCTCCGGTGCCGGCGGCGGCACGGCGGCAGAAATGCTCACGCAAGCTGGGTTGAAGGTACTGATGATTGAAGAAGGCCCATTCAAGAGCTCAAGTGATTTTCGGATGCGCGAACGCGATGCGTATCCGCTGCTGTATCAGGAATCAGCCGCGCGGCAAACCAAAGACAAAGGCATCACCATTTTGCAAGGGCGCGCCGTCGGCGGCTCCACCACGGTCAACTGGACATCAAGCTTCCGCACGCCATCGGCAACGCTCAAGCACTGGGAAGGGGTTTGGGGCCTCAGCGATTACACCGATGCAAAGCTGACACCGTGGTTCGAAAAAATGGAAGCACGGCTCAATATCGCGCCGTGGCCGGTGGCACCCAATGAGAACAACGAAATACTTCGCCGTGGCTGCGAAAAACTCGGCATCCCAGCAGCAGCCATTCGCCGCAACGTCAAAGGCTGCTGGAATTTGGGGTATTGCGGTATGGGCTGCCCGACCAACGCCAAGCAGTCGATGCTCGTTACCACCATTCCCGATGCCCTTGATCGCGGCATGACGCTGATCCACTCTGCGCGGGTGGAAAAGCTATCGTCACGCTACGGGCAAATCACTAGCCTCGTCGCGTCAGGCATGGCGGCCGACAGCGTGGGCGTCAACACCGTTGCCGGGCCGCACCGGATTTTTGTCAAGGCGAAACACTATGTTCTAGCCGGTGGTGCAATCAACAATCCTGCACTGATGCTGCGTTCCAGATTGCCCGATCCGCATGGCACGCTGGGCAAACGCACCTTCCTGCATCCTTCGCCCGTGAGTGCAGCCATCATGGACGCAAAAGTTGAGGCGTATTCGGGCGCACCGCAAACGATTTACTCGGACCATTTTCTCGATACCATGCCGCACGACGGCCCGATCGGTTTCAAGCTCGAAGCACCGCCTATCCACCCGATTCTGGCCGGCATCACGTTACAAGGCTTTGGCATTGATCATTCGATGTGGATGACGCGACTGCCGCACATGCACGTTGCCATCGCGCTCATGCGCGACGGTTTCCATCCGCAAAGTAGCGGCGGCCAAGTGGCAATTCGATCTGATGGCAGCGCCCTGCTCGATTACCGTATCAGTAACTACGTGTGGGATGGCATCCGTCATTCATTGCTGGTCATGGCCGAAATTCAATTCGCGGCGGGGGCAAAAATTGTCATGCCGCTGCATGAAGATGCAAAACCTTACCGCCACTGGAAAGACGCCAAACGTGCCATTGAATCAATGCCCATGCAAACGCTGCGCGCCCGCGTGGCGAGTGCGCACGTGATGGGTGGCTGCAACATGGGCGCGGATGCACGCACTTCTGTGACGCGCGGCGATGGCCGACATCACCAGTTGGAAAATCTCTGGGTGTTCGACGGCTCTGCGTTTCCGACTTCCATCGGCGCCAATCCGCAGTTGTCGATTTATGCGATGGTCGCGAGAAATGCGACCAAGTTAGCGAGTCTGCTTACAAAACAGACTGTTCTTGTACAGGGTGCCGACGCTGCAAGGGTCGGTTAGAAAACAGCGGATATTTTGATAAGCTCTAGCACTGGCGGGCATTGCAGGCTTAAAATGGCCCGAAAGCCTCACCAGTGCTAGAGTTTGTAAATAACTCGCGAATCGCCCTAGCCACAAACCCGATTCCGCCCGCCAGCTTTTGCCTCGTACAATTTCGCATCGGCCTTCGCAACGAGACGTTCAAAGCTCTGCTCGTCAGAAAGTGTCGCCACGCCAAAACTCATCGTAACCTTCATGGTGGCGTGTATGCTTGCCCAGTCAAAGTTTTCAATGGCCACGCGCAAACGTTCGCAGATTTGCCGCGCCACTTCTGTATCGGCTTCCGGCAACACCAGCACGAACTCTTCACCGCCGTAGCGGCCAACCATATCGATGCCGCGACAACCTTCCATGAGGATATTGGCAACGACTCGCAGTACATCATCACCGACCGCGTGCGAATGCAGATCGTTAACCTTCTTGAAGAAATCCAGATCTGCCAACGCGACCGAGAGTGGTCGACCGTTGCGCACGGCGCGTTCATACTCATGCGCGAGGATGCGGTCGAGTTCGCGCCGGTTATTCAATCCTGTCAGTCCATCTTCTTTCGATAGCCGTTCATAAGCTTTGGCCGCATCCGCGACTTGCACCAGCAAACGCGCCTTTTCACGACTCGTGGACTCTAGCTTTTGCTTTTCCGATTCCAGATCCTGCGTGCGCTCATCCACCATCGCTCGCAGTCGTTTTTGCTGTGCATTCATCTGTGCGATACGACCACGATAAATTAAAAATACGATCATGATCAGCGCCACCGCAAAAATGACACGAAACCAGATGGTCTCGTGCACGTGCGGCTGCTTTTCCAAATTCAATATTGCACCGGGCTCGCTCCAGGGACCACCATCAAGCGATGCAAGCACTCGAAACGAATATTTCCCTGGGCCAACATTGGTGTAAACCGCTTTCGACTCCCGCCCCGCATCGACCCAGTCGCCATCAAAACCCGCCAACTGGTAGCGGTAGCGCATTTTTTCGGGGTTCGCCAGATTCAGCCCCACATAGGTTATCTCCAGGCGATGCTTTCCCGGTGGCACCGCTATCAGGCCTTGCGCATCCGGCGTTACCGGCTCGGCATCGATACCGACCGATTTGATATGCACAGGTGGCGCTCGCACATTGCGGGTGATTTGGCGACCAGGTTCAGCAACAGCCAACCCTCGTGCCGTCGGAAACAGCAGGCGCCCGTCAGTTGTACGCCAACCGGCTGGTTGCGAGGAACCATTGCACTGTGCGGTCGTCATGCCCTCCGCGCGCGCAAGAACCACACTATCGACGGTGCTTCTCTTGCCGGTCATCAACTCGTCAATCTGCGATTTCCCTATTTTGACGATTCCACGGTTGGAGCAAAGCCAAAGACTTCCACGTGCGTCGTCAATCACACTGAAATAGGTTTGTGCAGCGATTCCCTGTATAGGCGAAAACAGCTTCCACGACATGTCTTTATCCGTTGCCCGCAATAATGCAAGGCCGCTCACTGTGCTTATCCAGAGACGACCCTCCGTATCTGCATTGATCGCGAGCACGGTAGTATCCGAACCCGGCGACTTCACCATCGATTTCACACGACGCTGATCGTCCCTCTCTAGCAGCCCAAGACCGCCGCGCGCACCGACCCAGATACGTCCATTCGCGTCTTCGTACAAAGCATTGATTTGGTCGCTCGGCAATCCGTCAGCAACCCCAAGGCGTGTTGTAACGGCGTCGCCGCGCCATGACCACGAATACAAACCACTATTGGTGCCAACCCATAAACGCCCATCTTTGGCCGGCAGGATGGCACGCACTGAGGTGGTCAAAATACCCGATTTTGGCGATACCAATTCGAGTCGGTTGCCCTTCATGCGGTGCAACCCGCCACCATTGGTGCCGACCCACAAAGTACCATCGCCATCCTCGGCGAGCGACAAAATTGCGGCGTTGCGCAATCCATGATCGCGGCCATATCGACGTACTTCCGCCGGTGTGATGGCAAATAGACCGTCGGAAGTTCCAACCCAAATGCGCCCCTTCCGATCTTCGAGAACGACCCGCACAAACTCTTCCGTCAGACCCTTGCGTATCCCCCACGTGCTGATGAGGCTATCGTTAAAACGGTCGATGCCACGGTCAGTGCCAATCCAAACGTTACCCTCGGCATCCTCAAGAATGTCGCGAATAAAATTATTGGTTAGCCCATCGGCGGACGCAAACGATTCGAATTTTTCTCCCACCAGACGCTGAATTCCTTCCAGCGTACCGACCCAAATTGCGCCATCCTTATCCATGTGCAGGCGTGCCACGCTTTCGCCCGCAAGACCTTGTTCGCGTCGGTAGCGTCGCATTGAATCACCATCGCGCACGACCAATCCCGCGCCATTGGTGCCGAACCAGACGCGCTTTTTGTCGTCCTGCAAAATGGCAGCGATGTTCGCAGCATCAAGCCAGGTGCCGGTCGGCTGCTTAATGAGTTGGTCGTGACGAAAAATGGCCAAGCCCTGCGTTGTACCCACCCAGATCTCGCCACTTGCCGTTGCGTGTACCGACGTGACCCAGTCGCCAGGAAGCCCCTGTGCGGTGGAATAGATTCGTGACTCCCCATTGACAACGCGCGCAAGACCGTTGGCGATGGTACCAACCCACAATGCACCAGATGCATCCTCGGCTAAGACCGAGATCAAACCGGCAGGCAGACCGCCTCTGGGGGTGACCGCGACAAACTTGCCCAGGTGATGCCGAATAATCCCGCCATCGCGCAAGCCGAGCAGCAAACTGCCATCCTTCTGCGCCAGCATTGCGGAGACACCACTGCCGCGCAGCGCCGGCGTGTTGGCTTCATCGAATATCGTGAACACCAGACCATCAAATCGCGCCGCACCTTCGTGCGTGGCAAACCACAGATAGCCGTCGGTGGTCTGGCTAATAGCGCGAATTGTGCTCTGCGGCAGTCCATTGTCGACCGACCAGGTTCGATGCATAAACTCAGCGAGCGGTTTTTTCGTGTCGAGGGCGTGCGCAGGAGCCGACAACATAAGCGTGCAAAGCAATGCAAGCAGGGGGGCGGGCAACATCACGGATCGGTGGATGCGTTCAAGCGAATTTCGCGTCCGCAAGCGGCAAATTAAACGGTGTACCAGTGCTGATAATTTATTCACGAATAGGAAGATAACTTGATCAATCATCGCTGCAAAAAATGTGCGTGGAGTTTAGCCCACCAGCATGCCATGCCACACGATTAAGCAATGTTATTTTTTGTGTCAAACATCAATGCGACGCGCAAGCTGTAAACATATGTCAACCCTTGAGAGCACAATGGCGTTATCGGCGGGCACTTCTCGATAAACGCGGGTCACCCGCTACTCACCACTCAAGGGAATAAAATGAAAAAACTGATCGCAGCCGTTATTATCGCCATGCCATTCGTGACAGGTTCCGCATACGCGCAAGACAAAGCACCAACCACCCAGCAAAGCAAAATGGGCGCGTGCGCCAAAGAAAATAAAGGCCTGAAAGGGGACGAATACAAAGCCGCGCAAAAGGCGTGCTTGCAAAAATCGTCCGACGCCCAAAAAGCCCAGCGTGAAAAGATGAAAGCGTGTTCGGCTGAGAACAAAGGCAAAAAGGGTGCTGAGTTCAAAGCGGCTCAGAAAGAGTGTTTGAGTAAATAGCTCAGGCATAGCAAGTGAAAAAAAGGGGCGCGATATGCGCCCCTTTTTTAATTGGCGGAAACCATTAAGCCGCCACCTTCACCCGTATCTCCCTAGCCGCCCCGGCCACCGGATTCCGAAACCTCTCAATCAATTCAGCTTCCCGCTTCTTAGCCTCAACCAAATGCTGATGCTTCACATGCCCATACCCACGAATAAACTCCGGCACCGACGCAATATCCACCGCAACATCGTAATTATCCGCTGACAATTTCCCAAGCGACTCCCCAATCGTGCGCTCGTAATCGCCAATCAACTGCCGCTCCATTTTCCGCTCGTCCGAGTAACCAAAAATATCAAACGCCGTTCCACGCAGGTCTTTGAGTTTGGCCAAGACACCAAACGCACTCATCATCCACGGACCAAATACCTTCTTCTTCGCTTCGCCCGTCACCGGATCAAGATCGCTCATGAGCGGCGGCGCCAGATGGAAGGTGAATTTGTACTCGCCTTCAAACTGCTCGGCCACGCGTTTCACAAAATCGCTATCGGCATACAGGCGCGCAACTTCGTATTCGTCCTTGTAAGCCATGAGCTTGAAGTAGTAACGTGCCACCGCAGCCGACAAAGCTTTCTTGCCCGGAAATTTTTCTGCTTCGATTTTTTGCACCTTCGCCACCAGCGCAGCATAGCGATCCGCATAGGCTGCGTTCTGATAAGCGGTGAGTTGCTTTTTACGCCGTTCGACCATTTCCTCAATCGATTGCGACAAGCGCTGCGATTCAGGCTTGGCTTCCGGTGGTGTCGCCATTTTCTGTACGGAGTTCAGATCGACGGCTGCACGGCGGCCCCAATCGAAGGCCTGTTTGTTCTTGTCAACTGCCTGACCATTCAACTCAATGGCACGCATGATCGAAGCGTTTGACAGCGGAATCATGCCCTTCTGCCACGCATACCCCATCACGAACGGGTTGGTGAAAATTGCGTCGCCCATCAGCGCGGACGTGAGCGCAGATGCGTCCACAAAGTCCACCGCACTCTTGCCTGCATATTCACCCATCGCCTCCCGCAACACGCCCTGCATTTCCGTCACCGGAATATGCAGATCAGGATTCTTGGTGAATTCGCTGGTGGTGGCCACATCACTGTTGACCACGCCGCGCGTTTTGCCGACTTGCATCTTGGCAATCGCTTCGTCGGATGTGGACACGATCATGTCGCAGCCCAGCACGGCGTTCGCCTCACCCGCAGCGATACGAACCGCATGAATATCTTCAGGCTTTTGCGCGATTCGCACGTGGGTGTAAACGCTGCCGCCCTTTTGCGCAAGGCCGGTCATATCCAGTACCGCAATGCCCTTGCCCTCAAGGTGGCCTGCCATGCCCAACAGCGCGCCGATGGTCACCACACCGGTTCCACCCACACCGGTAACAAGAATGCCGTACGGCGAATCCAGCGATGGCAGAGTCGGCTCAGGCAATGCCGCGAGCACTTCTGAAATCAGTGGTTTTTTCTTGCGGAGTTGGCCGCCTTCAATGGTGACGAAACTCGGGCAGAAGCCCTTCACGCAGGAGTAGTCCTTGTTGCAGGAGCTTTGGTCAATGGCACGCTTACGGCCGAACTCCGTCTCCACCGGTGAGATGGAGACACAATTGGATTTCTTGCCGCAATCACCACAGCCTTCGCACACCAGTTCGTTAATCACCACGCGTTTGGCCGGATCGGGGAACGTACCGCGCTTGCGACGGCGGCGCTTTTCCGCTGCACAGGTCTGGTCGTAGATCATCACAGTTGTGCCGGGTGTGTCGCGAAGCTCACGTTGAACGGCATCGAGTTCATCGCGATGCTGCACCGTCACGCCGGGCGCGAAGTCGGTCTCGGACGTGTATTTCTCAGGCTCATCGGTGACGACGATAATCTTGCCAGCACCTTCGGACGCCACCTGATGCGTAATCATCGGTACCGTCAATGGCCCATCAACCGGCTGGCCACCCGTCATCGCGACGGCATCGTTAAACAAAATCTTGTAGGTGATGTTGACCTTGGCAGCGATTGCGGCACGAATCGCGAGCAACCCGGAATGGTAATAGGTGCCATCGCCCAGATTGGCAAATATATGTTTGGTTTCGGTGAACGGCTGAATGCCGATCCAGGGCACGCCCTCACCGCCCATTTGCGTGAAGGTCATCGTTTGTTCGGGGCGAATCCAGGTCGCCATGTAGTGGCAGCCGATTCCTGCGAGCGCTTTGGAGCCAATGGGCACGACGGTGCTGGTGTTGTGCGGGCAACCTGAACAAAAGGTAGGAATACGGGTCGCCTTGGCGCGCGGGCGCTCCAGCGCAGCTTCTTTATCCTCGATGAACTTGAGGCGCGCCTCGACAATCTTCGAGGTATAAAACTTGGCGATGCGTCTTGCGATCACGCGCGCGATCATCGCCGGTGTGAGCTCACCTGCGGCCGGCAGTAGCCACGCCGCGCGTGCCATTTCCCATTCGCCGTGCTCGTCATACTTGCCGATCACGCGCGGCCGCACATCGTCACGCCAGTTATAGAGCTGCTCCTTCATCTGGTATTCGATGAGCTGGCGCTTTTCTTCCACCACCAGTATTTCATCCAACCCCATTGCGAATTCGC
>JANNRY010000285.1:0-5348 GCA_031401935.1 Betaproteobacteria bacterium
GGTTCCGATCACATAAGTAAACGTGCCACTCTGCGCCAGTACAGGCGCCGCCATTGCCCACAACATCAACCCCGCCACTAAGGCCGCGAACTTGTTGAATGTTGAAAGAGATATTTTCGTATTCATTGTTTGTCCTCTAAAGACACATCAGCCATGCAGCTATTCATTATTGGAAGTCGCAGCGAATCGTCGATGACACCTCGTGCCGGGTGAAATCGTAGATCGCAATAATGGAATCGTTACGCGAGCCGAACCACTGCGCGCGCATGGAGCACTTCGGCTGGAAGCGCCACGTCACACCGACCGACACATCGGCCAAGCGGTCGCGCCCGAACTCGATTTCGGTTGCGCGTGCAAAGGCGCTTTGGTCGCGGCGATAGGAAAAGCCCAGGCCGTTAAACCACGCCAGATTGTCGGAAAGCGAATACTGGAAATAGCTGCGCGCACCTGCGACGCGTTTGGATTTATCGGATACGCCGTCGGCTAACTTGCGGATCGCTTCATCGCGGCTATAAAAACTGCTCACTTGTAAAACCGGCGAACCTTTACGTTCGAACGCCTGCAAGAATCCCGCCGTGAACGTGGCCGCGTCGAAATCCTCAATTTCGTTGGTGAGGAACTTCACCCGCGTGCCAGCTAGCCCGACGTTCCATTGCTGGCGTTCATTCAGGGCGTAACGATAATCAGCGGCAACAAGCGCAGTGCTGCGATCATTGGTGGGTTTGGGTTCACCCGGGGCCAACCCTTCCTGATTGAAGCGGTTGTAGCCGCCAGTGAGCCGCAACTGTTGCCGACCGCTGAGCCACAACGCGCCGGCCCGCGCCTCACCAGAGATGGAATTGAAATCACCCTCTTTTCGATATGCACGACCGCGCGCTTCGCCCCCAACAAATGCCGCCCAGCCACCCCTTAACGCATACGAATAATCAGCGCCAACCGCTGCTCCAAAATAAGGGGCTTTCCGCTTGACCGAGTTACCGGTCGGGTCCACGCCCGTGAGATTGAACGCTGACGCGACGGCCGAAGTGAAATCGGTTGGCACGCCGGTGATGTTGCTGTCGTAGCCAAGCGCGGTTTCACCCCACGCGGAAAAAGAATTTGATGTTTGTGTACGGCGCTCACGAATGGCTGCTAAGTATTTATCAATCGCCGCCAATGCTGCGGCGGGTGGATTGCTTGCTTTCAACTCCAGAAAATTCGCCTGCGCGAGATCCATGGCGCCGAAATTGAAATAGGCGCGCGCCAGATCCATCCTGGCACCGGCATTTTTCGGATCAGTTTGAAGCACCCGCTCGAAGGCGATGATGGCTTCCTCGGTTTTGCCGCTGTCGAGTGCCGCGACACCAAGCAAATAATCGAACTCCGCATTACCGGCCAGCTTGTCCTGCTGCGCGAGCAGAATCATGTAGGCCTGCTTGGGGTTGTTCGCGGCCAGCAGTTGCTGAGCATCCCGAAACAGCGCTGGATTGGCAAACACGCTTGCGGACAACAGCAAGGCTGGCCCGGTAACCAGTAAAAACATGATGCGTGCGCGCATGGATTGTTGTCTTTTTTTCATGGGTTTGACCACTCTGGTGCGCCAGCGCCGACACATTCCTGCCTCACGCTGAACGGGGATTAGTTTCGCGTAACACCTCCCCTTATCTCCCAATACCTCTGATTAATAAGGAAAAGCTGCCAAAATTACCAAGGCATTGATACTAAGCCCAGTTTGCACCCTTGTAAACTGTTTCCCAAGACTCGTTTGAGGGATGCTACGCGTCTGTGTTGGGAATGTAAGTGCGATACCTCACACTGGGACGCAAATCACCCTGATCATGGCGGCGTATCATGACAAATTCGCGTTACTGCTTGAAACTGCAGTGGACAATCAAACCGTAGTGGACAATTAAACCGCAATGGACAATCTCACTGAACCGTCGGAAGCCGTGTTACTGACGACGGAAGTCAATAGCGTAGTTTTTTTGACCCTCAACCGGCCCAGACAATACAACGCGCTATCGTTGGCGACGCTACAGGCGTTGCACATAGCGCTCGATGTCGTCGCTGGCAATGACAAAGCCCGCGTGGTCGTTATCGCCGCCAACGGAAATGCGTTCTGTGCGGGACACGATTTGAAGGAAATGCGAGCCGCCAACGATCAGGCATCGGTAACGGATTTGTTCAAGCTTTGCTCAGCGATGATGCTCAAAATCGCCAAGCTGCCGTTGCCGGTGATCGCTGAAGTCAACGGTATGGCCACGGCGGCAGGTTGCCAATTGGTGGCGCAGTGCGATCTCGCCGTCGCCGTTGAGGGGGCAAAATTTGCCGTGTCCGGCATCAACCTTGGGCTGTTTTGCTCGACACCCGCCGTACCGCTTTCGCGGGCGATCTCGCGCAAACGTGCTGCTGAAATGTTGATGACTGGCGACTTCATCGATGCCGCCACTGCGCTGGATTGGGGATTACTCAACCGGGTGGTGCCACATGACGCACTGCGCGCGGAAACGCTCAAACTCGCCGAGACACTCAAAGCCAAACCGCGCGCAGCACTGGCATTGGGGAAAGCGCTTTTCTATCGGCAGATGGAGAGCGGATTGGAAGCGGCTTACCAAGACGCGTCGAACACCATCGCGTGCAATTTCATGGACACCCAAGCGCAAGAGGGTGTGGCCGCATTCCTTGAAAAACGGAAGCCTGTTTGGGATTGACAGTTGAGCGTATGCAATTTCGGGCTGCAATGATGCGAATCTGCCGGTCACGCCAACAGGGTCATTTCGAACCCGGGTTCATTGGATGAGAAATCTGCTGTTGGTGTGGACATATATTCCGTGTTCGCGCAAAACAATTGACGCTGCCCCCTAATTGCTTTATCGCCCCATCTCCACTTTTGCGTGCCCTCAACTCCTCATCAATGGCTGCGTCAGGCAGTGTGGACCGCCATGCCAGGCCCACAGTTCGCGCGCGGCAAAGGTATCGACCGCGATGCCATCTGCTTCGATCGCAGCCTTGGTGGCCGGGTTGCCGGCATAGGCGATGACCCGGCCCGGCGTGGCCTGGACCACGTTCGCAGCTTGGCGGCGTAGCTCGGGATAGGTCACGGCCATGAAATGGTTGAAGGCCTCGGCCGGGCCGGCCGGGCGTGCTCCGCCGACCCAAGTGAACTTCCAGTTCAGGCGCTTAAGATGGTCGGCCAGTTTGCCTTCGACTTTCTCCTCGGCCCCCGTGCCGCGGCGGTAGAGCTTGAGCGAGCCGAAGCCCTTGAGCATTTTCAGCGCCGCCTCGGCGTCTTCTGCAGAAATCCGCGTGTCTGCTCGCGCGCCTTGAATGTAGCGCACCAGGGGGCTCGATTCGGAAAATTCGCTCTCCAGCAGATAGGGCACGGCCAGCGCATGGTTGGCCGCTATCATGGTGAAAAAGGTATCGAGGTGCAGCAGCAAGATCTTGAGTTCGCGTGCAGGGTTTTTCTGGCCTGGCTGGATAGTCTGAAGGAATTCGCGCTCGACGGTCTGGACCGCTAGAACATCCATATCGAGCCGCTTGGCAAGCACTGGCGCGATCCGCGGATCGCTGCGGTTTCCGGTGCCTAGAAACAGCAGGTCCTTGGCCACGACCATAGCATCGCCGCCTTCAACAATCATGCCTTCTTCAATGGCATCGAAAGCTATTGGCACGTCTTTGAGCAGCGGCGAATGCGCATAGACGAAACGCAGTAGCATGTTTTCGCGGCGGCGGCGCTGTGAGACCGAGTTGCAGATCACCAGCCCGCGCGGGGTCATGAATGCGGAATCGCGCGTCCATATGGTCGATGACGAGTCGTTAAGGACATGGCGATAGCTGCCGTCTGCGCCCAGGGTGTAGCGGATCGCCGGGTCGCGACCGAGCAATTGTTGAGCGGTGACGTTGCCTGCGCGCGAGCCCAGTCGTGGGAAAGCCTCTTTGACCCAGGCCGAGAGAATGCCTGATTGGCGAGTCGCAGCCATGGCCGCAGCTAGAGCGTCCTCCAGCTCAACGACGTCGCAGCCGGAATAGCGCAGTAATCGGATCAGTTCGGCATGCTGCGCGGCGGCGATCGCAGTATCGGCCTCCGCGCCAGGAAGCAAACTGTCACCGAGGATATCGACCGGGTGATCGGTCGCCCTGAAACTGTGGACCAGAACCCGCGCCAGTTTGCCGATATCGCTGCTTAACGGAAGTGGGGCTGCGGCCAGCGCTGCCCGCAGCGGTGCGAGGCCGGCGACCGTGGCAACGAGACTTGCGGATATGAATTGTCTGCGATTCAGCATGTGACCTCTGATGGGGAACTGGTTTGGGGGACAAGCATAGATGGAGGAGGAGTTTAGGGTGAACGGTGGATCGATTGAGTGCTTGGCCGTGACTCGAATTTAAGCGAATTTAAGGAGGAATTTAAGAACTTGTCGGGGTCAGTGTCGCAATGCGTTTCACCTCAAAACTATGGTTACTCTGACCCCGAGTGCTCCACTGACCCCGAGTGCTCCTTAGACACTGGCCCCGGGAGAATTCTTAGGCTGGGCAAGTATGACCTGCGCAACATCAAACTACACCTTGTATTCCTTCAACTCCTGCCGAATCACGTTTCGAATGGTCTTTTCAATTGTCTTGGCCTGAATCGAATTCTTCAGCGCTTCGTTGATCAGGGTTTGATAGCCGCGCTCGCCGGCCTCGGCTTTGAAGTACTCAACAATGGCGCTGTCGAGATAAATATTCACGCGCTGCTTTGCCGGCAACACCGCGCCGGAAGCGCTCCGCTTTCGCACCAACGGCTTTCCATCGGCAATAGCCTTGGCGCGGATGGGTGCATCCTCAGAAATACTCGAAGTAGATTTTTTGCTCATGTTTGTCGGCTGCTTTGATGGAAATCGCGCAAATAATATGTATGTATATTTATGTGTATTTGATAGTATGCTGTTTTATCGCTTTTGCACAAGTGCACATTCGACTGCTTGGCTACGTCATGAAGAACATATCACTGGAGCGACGCTGAATGCTAGTCACACTCGGCTGAATCGCACGGCACAAGGAAAAAAATATGAACGCGGCACTGGTGCCAACAGAATTTATTGCCGAACGAATTTTTATCGTGCGCGGCCAGAAGGTGATTCTCGATGCCGACCTGGCCGCGCTCTATGAAGTGCCGACCAAACAGTTCAACCAAGCCGTGAAACGAAATCTGGCCAAGTTCCCAACCGACTTCATGTTTGCGCTCACCGCTGCGGAGTGGGAGGCTCTAAGGTCACAATTTGTGACCTTAGACACCGGCCCGGGAAAGCACCGCAAATACCTGCCGTATGTATTTACCGAGCACGGCGCCATCATGGCCGCCACACTCCTGAACAGTCCGCGTGCAG
>JANNRY010000286.1:0-3474 GCA_031401935.1 Betaproteobacteria bacterium
GCGGCATCAGCAGTGCACCAACCATCGCATCCGACGCGCGTGGTTCGCTCGCAACTGCGGCACGAAATTTATCGTGACGGGTGCGTAGCGCCTCAACGCGCGCAGGCAGCGTGAGGGCCGACAGATCAGGGAATCCATCCAGCACCAATCGCGTTGGCTCGCCACCGGTATGTGAATCGACAAAACGGATTTTTATCATCGTGATTGTTTGACCAGAGTGAGCCAGCAATCGCCAAATAAATTTCAAATCGGCGGTGGCAGTATTTTCGAATGACGCAATCACCCAGAGTTTATCAACATTGACCGGCGCATTTGCGACGGCGAGCGACAGTTACTTGCGATGAGACTGCACTGAACGTACCATGGTGATCAGCGACTGAATTGATATTTACAGGGAATCACACCATGAGCCACCGATTGACAAGAGATGAATTCGACGCGCTCGAACAAGTGCGTAGCGCACCAAAATCCGCCAAGCCGAGTGCGTGTATCGCCAGAAACGCGAAACACCTCATCGGCATCAAATTTCTTTCGCATCGAAAAGATGGCAGCTATGCGCTGACGGATAAAGGTACGGAGGCGCTGTTCATCAAAAACTGCATCGCCGGATTGCGTGCGCTTGCGACCGATGCAGACACGACTCTGGATATCGCCGTCGCTACGTTTTTAGGTAGAAAGGGACATATTATCGCGAGCGCGATGCCGGGCCGTTTTGAGGTCACACCGAAAGGGCGCGAATGTCTGGAGGACATCGCGCTCAATCCTTGATTGAGATGTTTCTGTCAAACTCTAGTACTGGCGCGCCTTTCAGGCTGAAATATGCCTGAAAGGCTCGCCAGTGCTGGAGTCTGCGTTTTCATCGCACTTTGGTGAAGATTTCCTGCACGGCCGATGACACTTCGCGCTCAATAAGCCGATTGATGAGTTGGACTTTCTCGGCAGAGGTCAGCGCGTTCCACGGCTCGCCAATGTCTTGCGCCGCGCGACCGGCGCCGACCTGGAACGAACCGGTCACGGTTTTCTTACCGAGCACGTTGCCCGATGGAAAGTCAATGAGCGTCACTTCGAGGTAGGCGAAGGGCGCGATGAATCCCCGACCCGCGCGAATTTCGCCTGTGGTGGCGTCAACATTGCGCGTTTCCCACGTCCCATCGAGATAGAAACCCAATCCCTCGATCTTGCCAGCACCGTCACTATAGCCAGTGGCGAACTGGAAGTTAGCATCGTCGCGATGCTTGCGTATCAGAATGAATTTGGTTGCGCCCTGTTGCCGCAACGCGTCCCGGATTGCGTCGGGCATGGTCATGACGTTGTAATTTACTTGAAAGAGCGTTTGCTGTTTATCGAACAACACCTGACTACGCGTATCGAGTATCGCCAGTTCCGCCTTCGGATAAATTTGCCGGATTGCCCTGCCCGCAGCCGACACCGCTGCGCTATCAAAAACCGGCTCTGAAATTGCAATCGGCTGGCGGCGATTGTTGTCCACGCGTGTGCCAGTTTGCAGTTGGCGAACAACAACATCAAGGCGGTCGCCAATGACTGAAAGCAGCGCGTAAACCGGCACCGCAGCGACAGGTGCGGCGGGCGTTGGTGCGGCAAACGTGGTTGTCGGCGAGACGCTGGCGAATGCGACGACAAGGAGAAAAAACTTGATCAGATGGTGCATAAATTTCCTTTGATCGGGCCGTTGTTCAAGTGCAGAACAATTTGTGGCGAGTCCACAAACTATCCACGCAGCAGAGTATCGCGATGACTTTACCACGCCGAATTAGCCGGGAAATCAGCGCTTCACGCATCAATTTCAGCGTCTGGTCGGACTTCGATTGAGAGCGAGTGTGTGCATCCGTAAAGTGCAGTCATCAGCAACGCAAACCCATCGCCGACCAGAAGGAACGCACATGAAAACCGAATTCAACAGCAGCAACAAAGACAACGTCGCCATCGCCACCATCGTCGCCGCCGGACTATTCGTGTTGACGACTGGATTGTTCAATAGTAACGCGACCGTCGCCAACCCCGTCGTCAACACCAACGCCGACGCTATTGTGCAAACGATGGGTGCGATTGTCGTCACCGCGCAGCATCTGCCAGTTGTGATGCTTGATACGATGGTCGTGACTGCTTCACGCAGGGCCAACCAAGCGTAATACCTGTTGTCAGTAGGGCCCTTGGAAATGCGGATTGGCACTCGCTGAAGCAATCCGAATCAGAACCACCGCAATCGGTGTAGCCAAAAAAATAACAAAGACACCATGAAACCCAACCTGAAATCCCTGTTTTTAAATTCCGACCGACAACTGCGCAACGGCTGGTGGATACTTATTTTCATCGGCTTTATCGTCCTCACACGCTTTGCGTATAAGCCACTGAGCCACGGCCTGAAAGACCTGGGGCTTGCCAAGCTCTTGCTCGAACCGGCGGCGTTTCTGTTCACGCTACTGGCGACGTGGGCCTGCACCCGGCTGCGCAAGGAGTCCTTGTCGAGTGTCGGCTACCTGATGGATCGGCGTTGGTTTAGCGAGATAGCCTGGGGCACGCTGTGGGGCATCGGCACGGTACTGCTGGTCGTCGGCATGATCTGGGCCATCGGCGGCGTGCGTTTTGAATTGAACCCGGCGCGCAGTGTTGGCACGCTCATGACCGGACTCTATATCCTCCTGTTTGCGGCATTGATGGAAGAAAACCTCTACCGGGGTTTCATCTTCCAACGACTACTAGACGGCATCGGTACCTGGCCTGCGCAAATCGCGATGGCATCATTATTCGCAATGCTTCATTGGGGCAATCCGGGCATGCAGGGCAGCACTGAAATCGTGGCGACACTGGATTTATTTTTGGGTGCGGTGCTACTCGGACTCGCTTATCTGCGCACCCGCAGTCTGGCTCTGCCCGTTGGCCTGCATCTGGGCTGGAACTGGGCTCAGGGCAATTTGCTGGGTTTTCACGTGAGCGGCTATGATCAGGCCGGATGGTTGCAGCCCATCTTTCAGGGCCAGGCCGAGTGGCTCACCGGCGGTGCTTTCGGCCCCGAGGCAAGCATTTTCAGCCCGCTGGTAACCCTCCTCATGATTGTGTTGCTGTGGCGGTGGAAAGGCTCTGTCGCCGCACCAGTCGCGGCCTAATTCAGGCGTTGCAAATAATTACGACTCCCACCGCTTCAAATTTAAAAATTCGCGCCGCGTTTTCGGCCCGTGCGTGACAAAGGTGGGGTCAGGCTGCTCGCGATACTGTTCACGTTCATGCGCAACTTTGTCGCCTTTGAGATGTTTGCTCAGCACATCGGCCGGTACCGGATAGATTTTTAGCGCATTCAAACCGAACACCTTGGCGCGAAGCTCTTTGGTCATCTGCGGATACTTGAATTTATCGCGCAATGCAGGCGTAATCTGGAACGTGCGAAACGCTTGTATCTGATCCTGCGGCGAACCGTACCAGATTGAATCGGTTCCCCACAGCACGTTGCTTTCGCCG
>JANNRY010000287.1:0-2566 GCA_031401935.1 Betaproteobacteria bacterium
GGGTTTGTCACCATTGTTTTCTTCCACCCTTCCGCGTCTGCATGCTGGCTCACAGGGCCGGTCGCAGGTGCGGCCGAGAATCCCGGGGAACACGTTTGACTGCCAGTTGACCATGTAGGCGTCGCCGTAGCGGCCCGCAGCAATCATGCGGATGTATTCTGGAACGGGGGTGTGGGCAGGACATGCCCATTGACAATCCACAACCTTGTGGAAGTAGTTCGGCTGACGAATATCAGTCGGATTCACTGGCACTTCTCCTTATCGATCCGGCGTAGCTGCCCGATGCTTGTGGCGAATATTACAGGTTGGCGTCAAACCTGCCATGCGGCGGTGCAGCATGGTGTTTCGTTGGTAGAATCCAGTCGCGACACAAACTCGTACAGCACATTACCGAACAACACATAAGCGCCCTACTTGAAGAACATACTTGTTCTGTTTGATGCCGATTGGGATCAATCCCAGCTTGCAAAAGCTGCTGAAAATCCGAACCGCCCCAACTACCATTTTTTTTACGAAGGCTTCGATCTATTCAGCTTTCCCAGCAATGCCAGATTACTGACATTTGATATATTCAAATTCGTCGACAAGCTGGCAAAAAAATATCGGGGCGCAAATCTGGCGGGCATTGTGTCCAGCAACGAACAATTCGGCGCGCTTGCAGGTGCATTGCTGGCAAACAAATTAGGTTTGCCGGGGCCAGACCCCAAAGCCCTCATCGCTGCCCAGCACAAGTACATTGCGCGACGTATTCTTCAGCAGGAGGTGCCTGAGGCGAACGTCGCCTTTCACGTATTTCCCTACACGTTTAAATCCGCTGCCGAGATTCCGCTCAAGTTTCCGTATTACGTAAAGCCGGTAAAGGCGGCGTATTCAGTGTTGGCGCGTCGCGTTGATAATTTTGCCGAACTGCAACAGCACATGACGTTTCATCCATGGGAACAGTACATCATCAAACGGCTGGTGCGGCCATTCAACGATGTTGTCAAGAAGCTCACCGATTTTGATGTTGATGCGCACTGGATGATTGCCGAAGAGTTGATCGACGGCCAGCAGATCAATGTCGATGGCGTCGTCATCGATGGCGAGATTCACATACTCGGCATCATCGACGCCGTCATGTACCCCGGCACCGATCAGTTCATGCGCTTTGAATATCCGACCCGCCTTCCGCATGCCCACGCAACACGTGCCCGCGACACCGCCAAACGCATCGTGCAGGCGCTGGGGCTCGACCACGGCTTGTTCAATGTTGAGCTGCGTGTTTGCAGGGAGTCGGGCGAATGTCGCCTGATCGAAGTGAACCCGCGCATGGCGGCGCAGTTTTCTGATTTATACGAAAAAGTTGATGGCATCAATCTGCACGACGTCGCGCTCAAAATTGCCACCGGTGAAACGCCCGATCTGGCAGTGGGACACGGGAAATATAAAGTCGCGACGAGCTTCGTGTTCCGTAAATTTGATGGCACGCCAATGGCTAATCCGCCGGGCCACGAAAAACTCAAATGGCTGCAGGAGTTCGACCCCGATGCGTTTCTGGCGCTGTTCATCAAAACCGGCGGCGGCCTGAAGCGCGAAATGAAATGGCTGGGCAGCCACCGCTACGCGACGCTGAATATGGGCGGGGAATCAGAGCAGCATTTGGCGGAAAAATTTCAGGTGGTCAAGCACACGTTGGGGTTTGAGACGGGTTAGTTCATCCGCAAAAATTTACGAACTCTAGCGCTGGCGAGCGTCTTCAGGCATTTTCGCCCTGAAGACAGCGCCAGTGCTAGAGTTTCGTGATGGCTACCAATACGACACCGCCATTTTTGTCGCCAGCACATACATCAGCAGCGCAAAAATGCGTTTTAGTGTGGTTACTGGCAAACGTTGCGCCATGCGCGCACCTGCGGGTGCCGTGAATATGCTGGCGGCGACCAACGCGCCTAACGCAGGCAGATACACAAAGCCCAAATGGTAATCCGGCAGGTCAGTCACCCGCCAGCCGCTGGCAATAAAACCAAGCGTGCCGATTACCGTGACAGGGATGCCGATGGCCGCGCCGGTGCCGATGGCGACCCGCATGGCAATGCCGCAGTAGAGCATCACCGGCATGATCAAAAAAGTGCCGCCCGCAGAGACCAGTCCCGACAGCGTACCGATGCAAAGGCCAATGGCGAACGCAGGCATCGGTCCCGGCATGGCGCGCGAGGCATGTGGTTTTTTGCCGAGCAGCATTTGAGTGGCCGCTCCGAACACGATGACGGCAAACGCAATGGCCAGCGTGCGCTGCGTTAACCAACCGCTCGCGAACGTGGAAAACAAGGAACCGGTTACCATTCCCGGCACCATCAGCTTGACGGTGGCCCAGTCCACCCCGCCATGCTTGTGATGCTCACGCACGCTGGCGCTTGAGGTAAAAGCCGCTGATGCCATTGCGGTGGCGAGTGCCATGTGAACGTTGTGATCGGTGCTGAGCATTTGTGCCGAAAACAGCGCGGCCAGAATCGGTACCAGCGTCATCCCGCCACCGATACCGAGCAGCCCCGCAAGAAAACCCACCACCGCGCCGGTGAGGGCATATGTC
>JANNRY010000288.1:0-3233 GCA_031401935.1 Betaproteobacteria bacterium
TGACGCAGCGCCGCGGCAGCCTTGAAAAAGAGCAAGACCAGATGCGTGAACTGGCCGAGCAACAGCTTCAGCAGGTACGCAAGAAAGCGGTCGATCTGCAGAACGAAATTGCGCAAGTCGTGACTGAGATCAAGTTGCAAACGCAGCGCCTGGCATCGGCGAAAGCCGATGCGCTGCGCTGGGCCGATCTGGCGAAACAAAAATTTGCCTCTGAGGTCGCGGCCCGCCAGAAGCAGGACGACGCGACCGATCAGGAAATTCGGGTGCAGGCCTTGAAGCGCCAGAAACTGTCGCTGGAACGTGACCTTTCCAACGCAAAACTGGAAGAGCCCTCGGTCGTTTTGCGCGCGCGCTCTCAGCAGGAACAGGTCAATCGACAGATCAGTGAATTGCAGCAAACCATGGTGATCGAGGAGGCCAAGCGCGAAACCATCATCAAGGCACCTATTACGGGCATCGTTACCAATATCACCGTGAGCATCGGGCAATCGGTCACGGCTGATGCGGCTTTTGCGACGATTCTTCCCGCAGGCAGCAAACTGCAGGTGGAGTTGCTCGTACCCACGCGCGCGATCGGCTTTGTGACCAAAGGCAAAGAAGTGTCGTTGCGCTACGAGGCATTTCCGTATGAACGCTTCGGCCAGTATCGCGGTGTGATTGCCGATGTGAGCCAGACCGTGTGGTCGCCGGGCGACAAGGTGGGGCCGCTGACAGTGCGTGAGCCAGCCTATCGCATTACGGCGAAGCTGGACCGGCAGACGGTTGAAGCGATGGGGCAAGAGATTCCCCTGCGGTCCGGGATGCTGGTGAATGCCGACATCCTGTTGGAAAAGCGAAGTTTGCTTGAGTGGATTTTCGAACCGGTGCTGCAATTGCGGGGTCGCCTGTGATCGGCGGTCTGTTTGGTCAGCGCGTACCGGTCATCCTGCAAAGCGAGGCGCCTGAATGTGGCATCGCCTGTCTTGCGATGGTCGCTTCCTATTATGGCCATTTGACTGATCTTTCGGCGATGCGCATGCGTCTCTCGCCGTCGCTAAAGGGCGTGACGCTTAAGCATGTTTCACAGGTGGCAGCGGCGATGGGGCTGGCTGCGCGTGGTGTGCAGGTACCGCTGGAGTCGCTGGCAAAGCTGCAATTGCCTGCTGTGCTGCACTGGGACATGAATCACTTCGTGGTGCTCGTCGGCGTCAAGGGCAAGAATATATTTGTTCATGATCCCGGGCGCGGTAAACGCAAGCTCACGCTCGCTGAGGCGTCCAAGCATTTCACTGGTGTGGCAATGGAGTTCACGCCGAATCAGGATTTTCGGAAGGTCGATGAACGCGAAAAAGTCAGCGCCTGGCAGTTGTTGTCGATGGGTTCCGGCCTTGGTGGGACTGTTTTTCAGCTCGTGCTGCTTTCGCTGACGCTGGAAGTATTTGCCATCGCGATGCCGTTTTTCCTGCAGCTAGTTGTGGATCGCGTGCTGGTCGGTCGTGATGCCGATTTGCTGACGGTATTGGGCATTGCCTTTGCCACGCTGGTGCTCATTCAGGTGATGGTATCGGGGGTTCGCGCGTGGATTGGCGTTTACCTGAGCACGCGATTCAATCTGCGGCTATTGACGGCACTTTTTGATCATCTGTTGAAGTTGCCATTGGGTTGGTTTGAGAAACGCAATATCGGCGATATTGTGTCCAAGTTTCGCAGCGTGGATGTCATTCAGAAAACGCTTTCGACAACGTTTGTTGAGACATTCATCGACGGTGTGATGGTGTTGATCACGCTGGCGGTGATGGCTTTTTATAGCGTGAAACTTACGATGGTGGTCGTCGGAGCAGCGTTGCTTTATGCGCTGCTGCGCTGGTATTTTTTCTATCCGCAGCGTTACGCAACCGACGAGCAACTCGCGCACGAGGCCAAAGCCAGCACGCATTTCATTGAAACGTTACGCGGCATGATGGCCATCAAGCTCAATATGCGCGAGAACGAACGGCGCGGCGCGTATCAAAACTTGGTGGTTGATCAGATCAACGCAGGCGTAAAGGTGCAACACGTCGGTATTTTCCAGCGTGGTGCCAATGCATTGATTTTTGGAATCGAAAGCATCATCGTGGTGTGGATGGGTGCGCTGCTGGTGATGGAGGGCAAATTTTCAGTCGGTATGTTGTATGCGTTTCTCGGCTTCAAGCTGGTGTTTTTAGGCCGAATCAATAACCTGATCGATAAGTGGAATGAGTTCCGCATGCTCGATCTGCACGCAGAACGCATTGCGGATATCGCGTTGGCCGAGGCAGAAACGGCAGCCACGACTGCAGCCGTATTTTCCGAAGGCGCGGAAGCATTGACGATTGAAGCGCGCAATCTCGGCTTCGCGTATGGCCCGGAAGGTATGGTTTTTCGCAATGTAAATTTGGTCATCAAACCCGGCGAAACCGTGGCGCTCGTAGGGCCAAGCGGCTGCGGAAAGACCACGCTGCTCAAGGTACTTTTAGGCTTGCTGAAGCCGACCGAGGGGCAGGTGCTTGTGAATGGCCGCGATTTGCGCGATTGGGATCTTGGTCAGTACCGCGCGCGGATCGGCGCCGTGATGCAGGACGATCATTTGTTCGTCGGTACGATTGAAGACAACATCAGCTTTTTCGATGCCGATCATGACCCTGATCGGGTGCGCGCATGTGCCAGAACCGCGCAGATTGATGCTGAAGTTTCCACTATGCCGATGGGCTACAACACCATTGTGGGTAGCTTGGGCATGAGTCTTTCAGGTGGTCAGAAGCAGCGCGTACTGCTCGCGCGAGCTTTATACCGCAATCCCCAAGTACTTTTCATGGACGAAACGCTCGATCAAGTGGATGCCCAACAGGAACAGGTCATCCGTGGAGAGGTTTCAAGTCATGTGAAGAGTACGGTGTTTGTGAGTCATCGGGCGGAATCAGTCATTGGGGCTAGGGTGATACAGCTTGTGGCCGCTTAATGATTTAGAACGCTACGCCGACTGAGCCACCGCCGACAAGTGCAAGGGACAGATCGCTGAGTTTGATGATTTCAGGCTGGACAGCTACTTCTGGAGCGTCGGTAACGAGGGTGTCGATCAGGTTCAGTTCTTTGCTCATGGTGTTCTCCGAATAGGTAAAGTTATGTAAAGGAATGGTATGGGGTTGTTAGAACGCTACGCCGACTGAGCCGCCGCCGACAAGTGCAAGGGACAAATCGCTGAGTTTGATGATTTCAGGCTGGACGGCTACTTCTGG
>JANNRY010000289.1:0-1559 GCA_031401935.1 Betaproteobacteria bacterium
GTGTCCGCCCTTTGTTACCGATAGAAAATAATGTGGTGCTGCTGACGCCTTGATCGCATCGACCGCGATGCGGATGTTGCCGTCGGTACCATTCTTGAAACCGACCGGACATGAGAGACCCGATGCCAGTTGCCGATGTGATTGCGATTCGGTGGTGCGTGCGCCGATGGCACCCCAGGCGATCAGGTCGGCAAAATACTGCGGCGAGATGAGATCCAGATATTCAGTCGCAGCGGCGAGCCCCAGCGAATTGATATCGAGAAGCAATTTTCTGGCAAGGCGCAGTCCCTTGTTGATGTCGTGCGTCTCATTCATGTCAGGATCATTGATGAATCCCTTCCAGCCGACTGTCGTGCGCGGTTTCTCAAAATAAACCCGCATTACGATCGTGAGATCCTGCTCCAGCTTCAAACGCAACGCCTGCAGACGCGTGGCATATTCCATCGCTGCGTCGTAATCGTGAATTGAGCAAGGCCCGACGATAACCAGCAAACGATCATCGCCACGATGCATGATGCGGTGAATTTCCTCGCGTGCCCGATACACCGTCGATGACGCTTGATCGGTGACAGGAAATTCTCGCATCATGTGCGAAGGGGGAGTGAGTTCCTTGACGCTGCGAATGCGGACGTCATCAATGTTGTAAGGCATGTCTCGCTCCGATTGGACAACTTGCAGCTTTGGCTTCACGCCGGATGGTTTGGTAGTTGATGGTGTCATGTTCGTCCCAGTCTTGCTTGCCAACTTGTCGACTGGCAAAAAAAACGCCAGCGTTGAAGGCTGGCGGTTTTTAGAAATCTTGGTGCACTTAGATCCTGCGCACTAACCTTTCTCCGCCAGAGGCTTCGAAAAATAGAAGTACCAGAAATAGAAAGCACGAATGTTCATGTGACAGATACTAGCAGGGATTTTGTGTGACGCGCAACCAAAGTGCTTTCTTAGGCAGCGGCAGGCTTAAACACCAACGCCGCGCCGTTATTGCACCAGCGCTGCCCCGTAGGCTGCGGCCCGTCGGTAAACACGTGGCCATGATGACCGCCACAGCGCGCGCAATGGTATTCGGAGCGCGGATAAATCATCTTGAAGTCAGTCTTTTTATCGAACGCGCCAGGCAGGGTCGTGAAAAAACTGGGCCAGCCGGTACCGCTATCGAACTTCATTTCCGAGGTGTAGACGGGCAAATCACAGCCCGCACAATGAAACACGCCTTTGCGCTTTTCGTCGTTCAAGTTACTGCTGAATGGACGCTCGGTACCTTCGTCGCGTAGCACATTGTATTGTGCAGATGAGAGGCGCTTTTTCCATTCGGCTTTGGGTAATTCCATTTTCTCGATCTTCATAGGCGGTTGGTTGGCTTGCTCCAGAGCTAGTTTGACTTGTGCTGCTGTTGGCATTTGCGGTCTGCCCTGCGCGTAAGCGGCTTTGGCAAACACTTGCGAGCCGGCTGAGGCGAATAATCCTGACAAAAATACACGACGTTTCATACGGTTTCCCTCGATTGATATGTTCTTTGGTCGCGAATACACAAAAAAGTTTACGACTAAGACATAAATTTGGAT
>JANNRY010000290.1:0-2188 GCA_031401935.1 Betaproteobacteria bacterium
CTGTGACGCTTCGCGACTCGGGCGTCAGCCGTGAGCTCCTCGCGAAGGCTTTTGGTAGGGGCTTCAAGGAATCTGGCGACCCACTGGCGAAATGAAAAAAATAAATGGAAAAAATACGATACCTGGTCGAGGGTCGAGGTAGGCTTACTTGTAACCGAGTTCACTTTACAACTGCTAAGTAACTCGCATTGAAATCGTCGCAAAGCTAGGCGGAAGTCTGAACTTCTGGCTTGGGACTTCAGGAAGCTTCAAATCGTCAGACGACTCCCGGCCACAACCTGTCAGTCGGCTACCTTCGGTGATTTCTGTTGCCCCAACCGATTCAGCGTTCGCTATCCGGCTCGTCGCCCGCTCACCAGCTGGAAGATCACCATAATCACGGCAACGACCAGAAGTATGTGCAGGATGCCACCTGCAGTAAATGAGGTTGCGAGCCCAAGAGCCCACAAAACGAGAAGTATGACGGCCACCGTGTAAATCATGATTGATCTCCTGTTGGACTATGACGCTGAGCGAAGTGCATCTGCGTTGAAGTCCAAATTGTCCGCGGGCCGGGACGGCAGACAAATCAGACAATGGCGCGTGTTGTTGTAGGCGCATAACCCCTCGCGCAAACACAAGCCAACGGCAACTTGACCGTGGGCCAGCGCCAGCGCCAATGCCAATGCAAAAATGCTCGATGTCGATATCGAACACGCGCCTCAACAATTGATGTTCATCTGAATGACCGCTTCATCAATTTTGAAGGTCAGGTTTCGGGAAATTTCTAATACCGGTTTGGGTCGAAAGTGTGAGTTCGCACAGTGGATAGTCATTTAACCAACGCGGACTGCAACACCAATCGCACAGTGGGGTAGTAAGCAGAGGAAAAATTTCAGCCGAGGCAACTGACTGACTTTTTTACGCCGTGAAAACCAAAGTCGAACTGTGTAGCGCTTGCGACTGACCATTTTCGAAATTCATCGCCGGCAAGAACAGTGATTTCGAGGCGCGGACTCCGACGGAATTCTTACTGCCGTCAGTTGCTCGCGTCGTCGCCACACACTGGCGCAATTTTCCGACTGTTAGACTTGCATCATGAATGCAGATCAGGGAATCACATTGCGCGAGTTGGTGCGCGGCCAACATATCGCGGCACTCGGCACGCTGCATGAGGGCGCACCTTTTGTTTCGATGGTGCCATATGCCCTGCTTGCGGGCGGAGCCGATTTTTTCATTCACGTCAGCGCACTTGCGGGACACACACGCGACATGCTCGCCAGCAAGCGCGTCAGCTTGTTGATCATTTCATCCACTGGAGATTTGCCGCAAAGTCGTGCGCGTGTCACGGTGCAAGGCGATGCCTACCAATTGGAAACGGGCTCGACCGAATACAACGCGGCCAAGGAAAGCTACATCGCGCGCTTTCCACAATCCGCCGGGATATTCGAGCTTGCCGATTTCTCTATATTCAGGATAGAGCCATTAACGCTACGCGTCGTTGGTGGATTCGCACAGGCGTTCAGCCTCGATGCGGCGTCGTTCCGTCGCGTGATGTCCTGACGGCGCGCCGGTTGTCGCGCTTCACCCCCAGCGAGCGCGTGCGCATGATGTAAATCATGCTTTGTCGAAATAGTGGCCTACCCTGCCGCTTTTGCGTTGACGCCACAATAGGCGGTGGATATTGTGTCCGCTCAACACTACGGATAGCAAAGTCATGTTCCTCACCGCAGAGCGACTCGAACCCGCCACCACCAAATTGCAGCAGGTAAAAAAACGCAACGGCGCGTCTATGCCGTTCGACTCGCACAAGATCTTGCAGGCGATATTGAAGGCAGGACAAGCGACAGGCGAGCTCGGTCAGCGCGAGGCCGATGCGATCGCCGGTTTGGTCACGCGTGTCCTCATTGAGCGATACGCGAGCGGCGTTGCCAGCGTGGAAAACATTCAGGACATCGTCGAGCGTCAACTGGTCGAGAAAGGCTACTTCACGACGGCGCGCGCCTATATCGTTTACCGCGAACAACATCGCAAGCTCAGAGCGGATCGCGAATGCGTGGTCGACGTCGGCACCTCGGTCAACGAATACTTGCAGCAACTCGATTGGCGGGTAAACGCCAACGCCAACCAGGGCTACTCGCTGGGCGGGCTGATCCTAAATGTCTCGGGCAAGGTCATCGCCAATTACTGGCTGACGCATGTGTATCCA
>JANNRY010000291.1:0-3011 GCA_031401935.1 Betaproteobacteria bacterium
ATGACGTGTCAATCTGGCATTCTTATGTATGTTCATCTGGTCGCTCCTCGAAGTTTCTGATGTCTGCAAACACCAGTTTCTCCGATTCGGCCAGGTGAACAACCTCTTGAAACATTACATCTACGTCAGTTAACGCAATTCCTCGGTTTCCCCTTGGATTGAAGCGTTTCGGTCGCATATGCATTGGGCCTTGGCCGATATTGGCTGAGCGGTCGATCCGGCACGGAAAATGCGTAGCTCGCCTTCGCAATCACCCGCGAGAAGCTATCAAAAACCATCAGTTTTCGATATAATTGAGGGTTCCCCCTGCATTACTCTCGCTGTACTCCCTATTGATCCCCGTGGCGCTTGTCGGCTGCGGCAACGGAAGCTTTGATATGGCACGCAAACCCAAAAGCGCACGCGACTCTGACGAATTTCCATTCCCAAATTTCAAGGCGCTCAAAGCCGAGGCCAAGGTCGTTGATGTCGAGGTGCAACGCACGCGACTGAAAACCCTGATCACGCTCGGTAAAGAGCGTGGTTTCCTGACTTACGCGGAAATCAACGATCACCTGCCTGATATGGTCGATGCCGAGCAGATCGAGGCGATCACGACCACGTTCAACGAAATGGGTATTCAGGTGTACGACGAAGCGCCTGATGCTGAAACGTTGCTGATGAACGAGGCGACGCCCGCAGTTGCTGACGACGAAGACGCGGCCGAAGAAGCGGCGCAAGCGCTCTCCACCGTTGATTCCGAATTTGGCCGGACTACTGACCCGGTGCGCATGTACATGCGCGAAATGGGCACGGTCGAGCTGTTGACGCGCGAAGGCGAAATCGAAATCGCCAAGCGGATCGAAGACGGCTTAAAGCACATGATTCATGCGATTTCTTCATGTCCGACCACGATTCAGGACATTCTCAATCTTGCGGATATGGTTGAGAAGGATGAATTACGCATCGATGAAGTCATCGATGGTCTGGTTGACCCGAACGAAGATGAAGTCGCCGAGGCAGAGCTCTCGGACGACGACATGGACGAAGAGGAAATCGAAGAGGAAGAAGACGAAGATGGCTCGATTGCGGCCGCCAATCTGGAGCAACTAAAGCAGGATTCACTGGCGCGCTTCAACGCCATCCGCAAGTTGTTCAAGAAAATGCGCAAGGTACTTGCCGAGAAAGGCCATCGTTCCCGCGCATACAAAGATCTGCAGGAAGAAATTTCTGCTGAACTGATGCAAATCCGCTTCTCCGCCAAACAGGTGGAGCGTCTTTGCAACGGCCTGCGTTCACTGGTCGATTCAGTGCGTCAGCGCGAGCGGCATATTCAGGAATTGTGCGTTAAAAATTCCAGCATGCCACGTGCCCACTTTATCAAGTCGTTCCCCGGTAATGAAACCAATCTGAAGTGGATTGCAGACGAGATTACCAACGGCAAAGGCTACGCCGCAGCACTTGTGAAATTCAAGCCCTCGATCATTGAGGAGCAGGAGTTTCTGATCAACCTGCAAAAAGAAGTTGGTCTGCCCGTCAAGGATTTGAAGGAAATCGCGCGGCAAATGAGCACCGGCGAGGCCAAAGCCCGACGTGCGAAGCGCGAGATGATCGAAGCCAACTTGCGTTTGGTGATCTCGATTGCCAAGAAATACACAAATCGCGGTTTGCAATTCCTCGATTTGATTCAAGAGGGCAACATCGGTTTGATGAAGGCAGTCGACAAGTTTGAATACCGTCGCGGCTACAAATTTTCAACCTACGCTACCTGGTGGATTCGTCAGGCCATCACACGTTCGATTGCCGATCAGGCACGCACCATCCGCATTCCGGTGCACATGATTGAGACCATCAACAAGATGAACCGCATTTCGCGGCAGATTTTGCAGGAAACCGGACTTGAGCCGGATCCGGCGACGCTTGCCAAGAAAATGGAAATGCCTGAAGACAAAATCAGAAAGATTTTGAAAATCAGCAAAGAGCCGATTTCGATGGAGACGCCAATCGGCGACGACGACGATTCACATTTGGGTGATTTCATCGAAGACACGCAGACGCTGGCACCGGACGATTCTGCGCAATACACGTCGCTGCGCGATGTGACCAAGGACGTGCTCGATTCATTGACACCGCGCGAGGCAAAAGTTTTGCGCATGCGCTTTGGTATCGAGATGAACACTGATCACACGCTCGAAGAAGTGGGTAAGCAGTTTGATGTTACCCGCGAGCGGATTCGCCAGATCGAAGCGAAAGCACTGCGGAAGCTCCGTCATCCTTCACGTTCGGAGAAGCTCAAAAGCTTCCTTGAAACCGACAGCTAGTCGTCGGGCGCTTGTAAAGAAAACATAAGGAAAACGCAGGGAAAAAAGGTCGGCATTGCCGACCTTTTTTTCAGCTTGTCATTCAGGGTTCAATGCCAGCACCACGCTGATGGTGTGGTTCGCATCGGTACCTGGCTGCGGCACAAAGCCGAGCCGCTCGGCGAGTTTCAGCATGCCCACATTGGCTGACAACACTGTGCCGTCCATCGACGCGTAGCCAGCGGCGCGTGCGCAATCAATCAATGCATTCATCAATATGGTGCCAACTCCCCGGCCTTGCCACGCATCCGCCACGACGCATGCAAATTCGGCGCTAACGCGATCAACATTCGGAAAATATCGCGCGACGCCAACAATCTCAAGCGTGTCTGGCACCAGCAACAGTAATGCCATCTCGCGATCATAATCAACCTGTGTAAAGCGCGCGATCATTTCCGGTGAAAGTGCAATCACCGAGTGTTGAAACCGCGAATAGCGTGACGCATCCGACAGGCCAGCCACGAACGCATTTTCCCGATCGACATCGTCCGGGCGAATCGGTCGCAACAGGAGTGTGCTGCCATCTTTTAACCGAACGTCGCGCTCCAATTCCGTCGGGTAGGGGAAAATTGCCATGTGGCGATAGCGTTGATCTGTGATTGGTTGCTTGGGGTTGATCACGACACGCGCATCGACCACAGTCGCCCCCTTCGGATGCGCCAGTACCGGGTT
>JANNRY010000292.1:0-4606 GCA_031401935.1 Betaproteobacteria bacterium
TGAAGCAAGGCAAAGCGAACAACATCAAGCCACTGGATTTTCCTTATCCGGAGGCAAAGAAAATCTTTCTCGAATCCGTCAAGGAATACAACGCAACGCTTGAACTACCGATGAGCGAGCAGGAGTTTCGATCCACCTTGAATCCAGTAGCCATTGTGCAAAATCGCCGCACGGTAGGTGGGCCGCAGATGTCAGAGATGAAGCGGATGCTGGCGTTGGCAAAGCAGCAGTTGGCGGATCAAAACCAATGGATCAACGCGAGGCGAACTGCCATTGAAAATGCGCGTACTAAATTGGATAAGGATTTTTCCAAACTGTTAACGCCCTGAGCCGTGACGGCCCCTGCGGGTTTCATGCTTGTTGTTGGCGTGAAGCCAATGCCGATGTTTCTACAGCGAGGTGTAAGGGTCGGATGTGGCGTTAGCCAGCCCGGGCTAGGCAACTGTAAACGAGAATGGAACTTCGAGAAGCTCCCAACTTGAATGCCCCCAACTGAATAGTCAGAACCAGACCTCGGTCGAAGGATTGACGAGCTGGCAGAGGCACGGACGACACTCAACCAAGCCCGTTTGGCAATCACGCCACAGCCGTAGCATAACTATGGCGGCGTGGATTTACAGCTTTGCAATGGGATACCAAGCGGCTGAGCCAAGGACACGCGCCGCTGCCATCACGGTCAATCCCTGATGAGTCCATCAGCAGCGGGTGCGATTCAATGTGATGAGGAAAATCAACCAGTGCCCGTTCCGTCTTCCACGCGAAAGCGGGAATCCAGCGTCGTTTCGCAAAAGTCACCGGGGTGAATGCGAGCCTTCACCATTCGCGAGACGACGGTGTCTTTTTGAACCCGCATTAGATGCCATCCAAAAACAGTTTGAGTCGCACCCCCGGGCAAAGCCGGGCGTTTACTGCATAAATCAATCGTAGAATAAGCATTGGCGAGGGGTTTCACGCGTATTGCTCCTGTGAGCCTCGCTGGTTCTTGAGTTTGCATTTGCGCCAGTCTGCCAGTTCCATTTTCTGAAATGTTTGTTTTTCTTGTCGAGGTTTGAAATGCGTTTCTGTTCCCAGCATGCGCTTGCGATAGCGCTTCTTTCCGCCTGTCTCACTCCTGCATGGGCAGCACCGGCTGAACCCGATGTCGCGGCCGTGCGCTCGGCCTTGATCCCCAAACGTGAAGTTGCGGCGGATGCGTTCCTGAAGGCAAATCCAAACTGGGACGGTCGCGGTGTAGTGATCGGCATATTTGACACTGGCGTGGATCCGGCAGCTGCCGGGCTGTCGATCACGTCAACCGGCGAGCGCAAGATCGTTGACATCGTCGACGCATCCGGCTCTGGTGACGTGGACACCAGCACCCGCCGCAAAGCCGATGCCAGCGGAAAACTGATAGGGCTAAGCGGCCGAACGCTCGTTCTACCTGCCGACTTGGTCAACCCCAAGGGCGAATTCCACCTCGGACTTAAATCGGCCCATGAGTTGTTCTACGATACCGTCCTGAAACGCGTGATCGAACGCCGCGCCGCCCAACGCGCGGCCGCTGCCTCTGTACGTTTGGCCGCGCGCGACCGTAGCGAGGAAGCCGCCAAACTCAAAGTCGCACGGGCCAAGGCACTCGATGAGCGCAACCGCAGTGAACGCGACCTCATTGCCCGCGACGTGACATTGACCACAATGGAGGACGACAAGACCTCGGACGGCACTGGCCCACTCTACGACTGCGTCGTCTGGCACGATGGCAAGACCTGGCTGGTGCTGGTGGATACCGACGAAGACGCCGACCTGCGCAACGAAAAAATACTGCGCCCATATGGCGTCGCCGGTGAGTACGGCTCGTTTGGCGACGTCAACCACGCCACCTTCGGTGTGCAGGTGTATGAAAACGGCGACTTGCTGTCAATCGTCACCGTCAGCGGCGCTCATGGCACTCACGTAGCCTCCATCGCCGCAGGCTACTCGGCAAACGAGCCGGCCCGCAACGGCATCGCCCCGGGCGCACGCATCGTATCGATCAAGGTGGGCGATATTCGCTCGGGGGGTAGTTCCTACGGCACCAGTGAATTGCGTGCATCGGCGCTCGCCGCGCAGCATCGCGTCGATATCGTCAACGCCAGCTGGGGCGGCCGCTCGACATTTCAGGACGGACGCAACCGCAACAGCCGCGTCTACGACATGATGGTGGAGCGCTACGACATGCTCGCGGTCCTGTCGGCCGGCAACAACGGGCCGGCGCTGGGTACAGCCGGCACCGCAGGCGCTGAAGCCAGCCGGGTCCTTGGTGTGGGCGCCTATATGTCGCCTGAAATGGGCCATGTACTGTACAACACGCTGGAGCGAAGTGCCGATGGGGCACAGCAGTTCAGTAGTCGCGGCCCCACCAAAGACGGTGATTTTGGCGTGGACGTGATGGCACCCGGTGCCGCCTATGCATCGCTCTCTGCAGAGACCCGGCAGAACTCGGAAATGTACAACGGCACGTCGATGGCGTCGCCCTCGGCCGCGGGCGTGGCCGCATTGGTGTTGAGTGCGGCACGGCAAAACAAGCTCGATGCCAACCCGGCTTTGCTGCGTTCCGCATTGATCCTGGGTGCTACGGTCCTGCCCAACGAGGAAGTATTCACGCGCGGTTCGGGACTCGTCAATGCCCCAGGCGCCTGGAAAAAACTCAGCGCGTTGCAAGGCGTCAGTGCGTTCAGCGGTTTTTATGATCTGGAAGTGGACCAAGGCACGTTTACCAGCAAGGGGCGCGGATTCATGCTGCGCGAAGCTGTCACCGACGCGCGCCGCCGGATCGCGGTCAAGATCACACCGGTCTGGACCGAATCGACGCCGGTCGCTACGCGCACCCGTTTCGAGACAGACCTGGTTCTTAAGCCTTCGGTGCCATGGATCAAGGCGCCATCATCCGTGCATATGACCAACGGCCCCCGCACCATCAGCCTGATCGTGGATGTGCCGCCCGTTCCCGCTGGCGCCATTGGCTCGCTCAACGTCGCCCAAGTCGATGCGCTGGTAGCGTCAAAATCTGCACTCGGCCCGGTATTCTCGATCCCAGTCACCATCATCCAGCCAGCGCCGGCGAGCGCTTTTACAATGCATAAATTGGAAACGTCGCTGAACCTCAAACCGTCGGCCACGAAAAGGCTGTTCGTCAAGGCCCCCGCCAATGCGACGGCCCTGCGCATCTGGGTCAAGCACCAAGCGAAGGATTCCCTGGGCCGCCGCTTTGGCGTTCAGGCCGTGGCCTATTCGGCGCAACGCGGTGTAGCGGACATGGAGACCGTCCGCAACTTGAATCTGGAGCCAGGTGGTGAGCAGACATTTGACCTGCGTCTGAAATCCGGCAGCGTTGCTGAAATTGCCTACACGCTGCATTTTGCTTCGGTGGGCGAGGCGGCACTACAGACTCGCCTGGAATGGGTTGGCGCAGGGCTCGCGGACTCACCCGTGGTCATGGCGGCCAGCTCGGGATGGGGCACGGTGGAAATCAATCCGCTCGCCGACCGCAGCGTCAAAGTAGAAGCGAAGATTGATCGCGCTGTGCACGCATTTTTACCTGATACCACTTCAGCGCTCAAAATGGACGAGCGTGCACAATTGCCCGCCTCTGCGTTGACCCCCGGGCCAGCCAGAACCCACCTGTTGCGCCAGCGGTTTAACCTCGACTTCAAGGAGCCACTCACCGCCAATGTGCTGCCCGCGCAAGACTATGATTTGGATGATGCCATCGGTGGCGGGCGCGTGACCTTGATGCATGAATCCGGGGAAATCCTGTTTGATTCGCTCGGCTCCGCAAATTTCACGCGACCGGCGGTGAAGTTTCCCAAAGGCAAAACGACCGGTATTCGTGAGTTCACCGCCCCCGAAAGTGAGCTGTTGGCCACCGCCACCACTGTGCCGCTGCGCCTTTCCGAAGCGCTCAAGACGCCGCGCCCACTGCCGGTACGGGCAAATCTGCGCGACCGGTTCTATGGCAAAGACACGACGACGTTAACGCTCAAAGCCGGTCGCGAGGAAGAGGTTTACCTGCAGGACAAAGTCATTGACGACCTCGCCAAACAAGAGCCGAAGCCAGCACATTTCACCGGCGAGATAATCGTGCGCGATGTCGAGAACCGCGAAATTGGTAAACAGCCGATCCTTTACTTTGCCGGTGCATCGCCTGCCAAGGTCACCAATGTTGACCCGAAGGCAAAACCCGTCAAAGACGAACGCACGGAAGTGGAAAAGCACGCTGACGCTCAATTCGATAGCCGCCTCGCGTTTGTGCGCGAGCAGCGCGGCACGACCGATGCCGCAACCAAAGCGCGCCGGGCTGAAGTACTCGCGGCTTTGCGCGCAGAACGCCCTCTGGATGCAGCACCGGTGTTTGAGCAGGCACTGGATGCGGCGCTCGCAGCCGGTCTGGCTGGCGATAGCTGGCCCAAGGCAAAGCCCGTTGCAGACAGCGACACCACCAAGGGAAAGGACGGGGAAGCAGTCAACCCCGCTGCGCCCGTCATCATCCCTGCATCACTTGCGCCGGTCATTGCGCTGCTGGACGATGCCCGCAAACTCGCCAAGCCGGACGCGGTGGCACAATACTTTGGTGCGCCGCCAGCCAGCG
>JANNRY010000293.1:0-1844 GCA_031401935.1 Betaproteobacteria bacterium
CGATCAATTGCTCTTGCGAGGTACAAGCGATCAGTTCAAGCGTGAGGCGGTGAATTTTCTCTGATAGCGCATCGTTTTCCTGGCCAAAGGTGATCAGTTCAGAAAGCTTGCCTTCGAGCAATTTGACTTTCTCGCGTGTCGCGATCAATTGTCGTTCGGGAATCGATACGGTACGCCCTCCGTGCGGGTGCGTTACATTGATATTCAACAGTACGTCGAAGTTGGATTCAAAAAAATCCGGATTTGCGCGCAAAAAATCGGCGATTTGTTCACTAGTCAAGGCGTTCGACACTGTTCGTTTTTCCCGTAAAAAATTAAATCCTGTGCGGCTCGCACCTGAACATCGCGGCGTCATACTTCAAGGCACTAAACCGCGTGGTGAAATCCCGCGTCGTTAAACCTCGATTTCGCCTTTGTACACCGTGGCAGTGGTTCCAGACATGAACACGTCCGCTCCACGGCCTGCCCATCTTACCGTGAGTTCGCCACCACGCGTTTTGACAGAGACACACTCGTCTAGCAACCCCCAGCCAATGCCGGTGACCACTGCAGCACATGCCCCGGTGCCACAGGCCAGTGTTTCGCCCGCACCGCGCTCCCATACGCGCAGGCGAATCTGCGTGCGTGAAACGATTTGCATGAAACCGGCATTGACACGCTTCGGAAAGCGCGGGTGGTGCTCGATCAGGGGACCGGCATCACGAACCGGCGCATCGTCAACGTCCATTACCACTTGTACCGCATGGGGATTGCCCATCGAGACAACGCCAATGCTGAAAATCTGCCCGGCTACATCCAAGTCATAACGCGGTGCTTCGGCACTGGCGGTAAACGGAATATCGGCTGGAGAGTGTCGAGGTGCACCCATATTCACCGTGACCGATCCGTCAAGATTGATGCCCGGCTCGATGATGCCGGCGAGGGTCTCGACACGCAGCGCGGTTTTGTCGGTCAAATCCTGATCGCGTACAAAGTGGGCGAAACAGCGGGCACCATTGCCGCACTGTTCCACTTCGCTGCCGTCGGCATTGAAAATGCGATAGCGGAAATCGGTGTCGTTGCGGGTTGGTGCCTCCACCAGCAATATTTGGTCGCAGCCAATGCCAAAGTGCCGGTCGGCTATACGACGGATCTGTTCGGGGGTGAGGGAGATTTTCTGTGCGATGCCGTTGAGCATCACGAAATCGTTGCCCTGGCCGTGCATTTTGGTGAAGCGCAAAGCCAACTGGGGCCGACTTCTATTCTGGCGTGTAGATGAAAGGACTGTCCTGAAGACTGGCATCCTTTTCAATCACAGCGCAGTCTTCAACGTTCATGGCTGGCGGCTGGTCGGGCGGGTTGCGAACAGACGCACGAAACTCAGGATCGGAAATGGCTTGTTTCACTGCGTACTCGCAAGCCGAGTCTTCCGTTTCGGACTGCACATAGACGGTCTTGATGAAGCCATACCAGCCTTCCTTGCCGCCCCGATCAAGCAAGAAATGTTCACCGCGCAACAAGACTTGGAATTGAGCCATGTTTGTGATCCCCCCGATCCACTTATGCCTGACATTTAATCATATTGATCCGGCTTGGTGTAGCTTTGCGCGATACCGCATTGACCGCCGCTTGGCGCGCAACCTGCCAAGGGATCGTGCGCCAGAATAGCGCTCAATACACAGATGGCTCGCCGGGTGGGCGCGTTTTAAAGCGTTTATGCACCCAAAAATACTGATCCGGCATTTCAACGATGCGCTCCTCGAGACTCTCGATCAGTTCCTCAGCCCGCAGCTCGACGCCCGGAGCGCGCAACAGTTCAAGGGCCCGCGTCAAGCCCTGCTCGGCCTCATCCCAGCGTTGAAGCC
>JANNRY010000294.1:0-7275 GCA_031401935.1 Betaproteobacteria bacterium
ACCTGTAAGCCCGGATGGCGGAATTGGTAGACGCACTAGGTTCAGGTCCTAGCGCCGGCAACGGTGTGGAGGTTCGAGTCCTCTTTCGGGCACCAAGTTAAAAAACCGCTTCGGCGGTTTTTTTTCGTTCCCGAAAAGCGATGCCCTGCGGCATCGCTTGAGGACGAGAAAGACTTGCCATGCAGGGCGGGTCGGGGGTGAGCAAGGGGTTTCGCAGAGCAAAGAGTTTTGCTCTGCGCCTTGCGAACCGTCTGCCCTCCGGGCAGACGCGCGCGAGCGTAGCGAAGTGTGACCGAGTCCATGGTACAAACGAGCGCAGCGAGCAAATCAGGAACTGAAACACAAGGATTGGCGGGGCCTACCCGCACAAAAGCTTCCAAACCCGGCTATCGCCCTACGCCCATCTCACTTTTTCAACGCAAACGTCATCGTCTGCGGACAGCTCTCATCAATCTGCACACTTCTTGTTGTGCCGGCGACACGATAGGTACAGATCCACTCGTACTTGCCTCTGTCACTATTTGCTCGCGCCGATTTCATCAGCGTCCCCTCTGCCAAATTGGCCTGCGGGACAGCAGACGGCTTAGGTGGTGATGTTGGTACGGCTGGGACGGGCGGCGATGCGGGCGCTGGCGGTGTAGTGGATTGCGCGAACGCCAGACTGGTTGAAAGTCCAACAAGCAATGGCCCAGCGATGGTGCGAATCTTCATGGTTTTTTCTCTCGTTTGCAGGTGCAATGGTAACCCGCTCGTGATGTCGTACTGGGCCGCGCAATTTCAACCGTCAGGACAGCGCCAAGGTCACCACTTGTGCCGCCCCTGCTCGTTGGCACAGCTGCGCGTACCAGCGTTCCACGTGAGGATGCGGCTCGCGCGGCACGGATAGCGGCAGCTTGAACCAGCGGTCCAGCGAACAACCCAGCGGGATATCCCCCATCGTGAACGCCGATCCGGCGACATATTCACGCGTCGCCAGATGTGCATCCAACACGGTGAGCTTCTTTTCGGTGTCGATGCGCGCATTTTCGATGATCGCCGTATCGCGTTTTTCGGGGTTGGTGCGGACAAGCTGAATAAACGCTGGTCCGATGCTCGGATTCAATGACACTGCCTGCCAGTCCATCCAGCGATCAGCGTCTGCGCGCGTCCGGATGTCGGTGGGCCAAAGCGTGCCGTCGCCATGTCGGGCCGCCAGATAACGGACGATCGCGTTGGATTCCCACAGCACGAATTCATCATATTCAATCACCGGTACCAAACCATTCGGATTCATGGCGCGGTATTCCGGCGTGTTGACCACGCCGTATTTTCCGCCAGCATCAACACGCTCGTATTCAAGACCAAGCTCGTCGGCGCACCAAACGACTTTCTGCACATTAACCGACGTGAGGCGGCCCCATATTTTTAGCATGACGTACCCTCTACAAGATAATAACGATTGGCCGAATTGGCGGCATTGCCCGTCCAATCAACTCACAAACCCAGCATAGGGCAAGTCTGTCGCTGCGGTCCGCTGAATCCAGTTACCAGCCAGATAATGCGCCGCGCCGCTTACCGCGTGCAAGGTATAGGCATGGCGCGACGACGCTGAGCGGTTAGTCTCGGAGAGATGGGGAAACTCGCCGTTCAGAACAATCAGCGTGCCTTTGGACACCTCTAGCCACTCGAGGCCGCTCATGTCCCAGTCAAGGTCGGGTTGCACAGCATCCATCCGCAAGAAACCGTCGTCATGTTTTCTGTAAATTTCACGCAGGCCCTTTCGATGCTCACCGGGCAAGCCGCCCAAGCATCCATTGCCGCGATGCGCATCTTCAATGGCGAACCAGAACCCGACCACCGATTGCGGTTCGGTATAGAGAAACGTGGAATCCTGATGACAGACGACCTCGCCGCCGATGCCCGGCTGCTTGAAGATATACATCGACTGCACCAATTTAGGATCTGTGAGCCCGATAGCATCAGCCACGGCCTGTAACTGTTTGCCTCGCGAAAACGCGTTGAATACCGGGTCAAGATCGTGCATCGCGTGGCCAAGTTTGTTGACCGCTTCTGTCAAGGGCACGCACAATTTTCCATCACAATCGAAAGCGCCCTCCTCGAAAAACACGCCGATGCAATTCGCAGATTCTTCAAAGTAAGCGTCCTTGGCATGGCGATTGTCGCGCGTGGAAAATACTGTGCCCGACGCGGCAGGCGCGTGTTCCTCGACCAATTCCAGCGCGCGTTGCTTTAGCAAATCGCATTGCGCAGCTGACACAAAATCTTCGATCACGACCACGCCATCGCGGGCATAAGCGTCGCGCGCGTCGCGGGAGAGACCGAGTTTTTCGTCAAAGCGGCAGCGGTGAACCATACGGTTTCCTGAAGTACATGTGCTCATTATTTTGGCACAGCGCTTCAAGTATCGGTGATTACGTAAAACCATTTGGCCCGGCTTGTGGCACATAAATGCCGTGAACGCCACGCCAGATATAGAGTTTATAAATTTTACTAATTGGGTTTGATCTTCGCGCTTTGAATGACCTTGCTCCATTTTTCCTGTTCCGCACGCTGAAACGTCGCCAGTTTTTCGGGCGACCCGCCAACGGGCAAGGCACCCAACTCAGTGAAGCGTTTGTTGACGGCTGGAGACTTGAGCACCGCGTCTACTGCTGTCGATATGCGCTGCACGATTTCCGGCGGCGTGCCAGCCGGGGCATAAAGTGCGAGCCACGAGGACGCTTCAAAATCTTTCATATTCAGCGCTTCGGCCACCGTCGGCACATCGGGATATTGCGGCAAACGCTGCGCGGCGGTCACGCCGATCAATCTGAGTTTGTTGGTTTTGACCAGCGGGGTGCTGGTGAGCAGCGTGTCGAACATGAGTTCCACCTGACCTGCCAGCAAATCGCTAATGGCAGGGCCAGAGCCTTTGTAAGGGATGTGCGTCATCTGCGTGCCGGTGCGATATTTGAAATACTCAGGCACCAGATGCGACGAGCCGCCATTTCCTGCTGACGCGAAATTGACTTTGTTGGGATTGGCGCTGAGATACTTCACGAGCTCAGGAACCGAATTCACCGGCAATACCTGCGGATTCACGACCACCACGATTGGCACCGTGACGACCAAGGAAATGGGCGCGAAATCCTTGTTCGCGTCGTAGGGGATTTTTTCATGCAGCACGGGATTGATGGCCATCGTGCCAATACTTGCCATCATTAGCGTATAGCCATCCGGGGCGGCCCTTGCGGCTTCGCCTGCGCCGATAAAGCCGTGGCCGCCACCCTTGTTTTCCACAACCACCGTGGTGTTGAGCGACTCACCAAGCGCCTGCGCGAGCACGCGCGCGGTAACATCAGTCGGCCCGCCTGCGGGGAACGGCACGATGACACGAATCGGTTTGGCTGGCCATGATGTCTGCGCTTGGACCGAGCCAGTCATTGCGGCCAAGCCGACAATGCAAACGAGGGCCAACCAGATCAACGTATTTCTTTTTAAGTTCATATCTTCACTCTCAAGTGTCAAATTTTTTGTAGTTGTTCAAGATTCAACGTCGATGTTTCGGCAGCTGCCGCATCGGGCAGTTCGCCTGCTGCGGCGACAAGCTCATACGGCTGCACCAATGTCCAGATGTGCGGAGGCACCATATTTTTTATCTTGCCGGGTTGCTCACGACGCAGGTGGATGACTGTTTCGACCGCCTTCATTTCCACGCGCGCGCGCGCGAATTCAAGCCCTCGCGGACCGATTCGCGGCATCAGCCAGCCGACCACCGGACGCAACCAGTTCGGCATGCGACGCAGTGGTAAACCACCTGCCGCACGCACCACATTTTTCAAAAATCCTTTTACCGGCCCGCGCCGATTGCCCGCACTGCCCGGTTCGGTCAGCAACACCTCATTGCCCAGCAAATCAAGCAACTCTTCGCCGCGAGCATTGCGCACCAACAACCATTGCTCGCCCTGCCCGCCCATATAGCCAATAGTGATATCGGCCAATACGTTGGTGTAGTCCACGCAGGTGCGACAGGTCAGTGGAAAAAAATCACTTGGCAATTGCGACAGCGGCAACATGAGGAATGGGATGGCCTTGATGGTGCCGTCTTTGTAGCGAATTTCAACGTGATAGTCGGCGCGAAATTCGAGATACGTAATCGTGTCCGGTGCTTCAGAAATAAGCGACAGGAATTGATGAAAACGCTCGGTGGTGGTGTTATCGGAACACGGCGTGCCGATCACGTACAACCGCTCGAATCCGTATTCTTTCTCCAGCGCGCGCAAAGCATAGACCTGACACGGAATACCGATCACCGCGAGGCGTTTGTATCCCTTAGCCTTTGCCGGTTCCAGCAGCGCCAGCAACGGCGCGTAGCCCATGCGCATGCCACGACACTGCGTCATGCCAGCGGCGGAGGTCACCAACACCGGCATTGGCCGCCATGAATCATTTGGATCGGGTGCCATTGCCAATACCGCATCGACCGCGCCAGTTTCGAGCAGACGTTCGGCGATACGTGTGGTGATGCCGGTCCACTGCGCGCCCTCAAGCGGGGCTTTGAGTGACGCACGCACCATGCGCCGAAACGGCCCGAAATAGAGTTCATCGGGACGCGCCGGATCGCGCGTACGACCATGCACCTCTGTTTCCAGTCCTGCGTAATCGGGCTTGATGAACTGGCAAGCTTGTCCACAGCGTTTAGGTTCGGATGATCGGGAAATCCCGCAATCGGTGCACAGTGCCCGTGGCACTGCAGGTGCGACCGTCGGTGCCCACACCGGACTTGCAGTGATCAATGGCATATATCAGCGGCGCAACGGAGGCTGGTGGCTCGAAAGATATAAATTCAATTTGAAGCGCATGACCGGACTTTAACATTGGCCGCAATGATGAAACATGTGTGGACGATTGATGCGCGTTCCAGATAACGTGCGATGCCGCTGATTGATGCGTTTAATGAATTTCTAAACTCTAGCACTGGCGCGGATTTTCAGGCACTTTCGCCATGAGTAGCCCGCCAAATGGCGATCTACGATTTAGAAGCCGCTTTGTCTGCACACGCCTGCAAAAGCGAGAGCAACGCGCCATCAATGACAATGCCGTCGCGTCGCTGCCGTTCGAGATTGTTCATTTCAATCTCCCCCGGCACCAGCACCGGTCGCGCGGGATCGGCGGGCGGCGTGGCGTGCAGGATCTGCACAAAATCACGCATGCGTTCAGCCAGCCAGATTGATGAGCCCAGCACTTTCGTGTCGATCAAAAAGAAGAAATGGCCGAGGTTCTGCGGCTGGTCTGGTTCTTCAGACCACGATTTCACATGCGTAAGAAAAGCCGCACCGGACAGCAATCCTGCAAACAGATCGACGATCAACGCCATGCCGTATCCCTTGTGTCCGCCGATTGGCAGCAGAAAACCATCGAGCGCTGCCTGTGGATCTGTGGTGCGTTCGCCATTTTTATCGGTCGCCCATGTGTCAGGGATTGCTTCGCGTCGATTCAGTGCGGCCCGAATTTTGGCGCGTGCCACCACGCTGATCGCCATATCCAGAATGATTGGCCTGCCACCGGGCTGTGGCACACCGAAACCGACGGGACTGTTGCCGAGTCGGGCATTGCGTCCGCCGGTCGGCGCAATAGTGGTTGTTGAATTACTGCCGATGATGCTCGCAAAACCTTCCTGTGCAGCCAGATAGGAGTATGGCCCTACCGGGCCGAAGTGATTGCTGCCGCGGGCAAACGCAATGCCGGTGCCGTGTGCGCGCGCCATTCCCATCGCCGTACGCAATGCGTGCATCCCCACTAGCGGTCCGACGCCATTGTCGCCATCAACGCGTGCGACGGTGGTTGCCACGAGCTCGACACGAATATTGGGCCGTGCCTTGACGCCACCAAGCTGCAGTCGCTCGCCGTAGGTTTCGATACGGCTCACGCCGTGCGTGTGCACACCGAACAGGTCGCCCAACACAAGAACCGTCGCGGCATCTTTCGCATCGGCCTCGGTGAGTCCGAAACCGATGAGCGCGCGTGATGCGAGATCGTGCAGAGCGCTTTCGCTGCTTGGCGAGGTCATGATGTTGTTATCGAATCAGTCGGCGGTGATCTTGCCATCCTTGATCACCTTCGCCCAGGTCACGGATTCGCGTTTGATGGTGGCGGCAAGTTCGTCGCGGGTGCCGGGCATGGGAGTGAGGCCGTGCTTATTGAGTTGCTCGCGCACATCGGGTGCATTCAGCACTTTAAGCAATTCGGTATTCCATCGATCAAGGATATTTTTCGGTGTTTTGCCGGGGGCGACAAAGGCATACCAATTGGTTGCATCAAAACCGGGGAAGCCGGATTCGGCATTCGTCGGTACATTCGGCATCGAAGGCGCACGTGTGAGACTGGTAACGGCGAGTGCGCGCAGTTTGCCGGTATCGATATGCGGCCCTGCGGTGGATGGCGTTGAGTAATAACCAGTGATGCGCCCGGCCAGCAGGTCGATCATCGCCGGACCTCCGCCTTTATATGGCACATGGACAATATCAACGCCGGCGCGCTGTTTGAACATCTCGCCTGCCAGATGCGAGGCAGAGCCAACACCGGTTGACGCGTAGTCCAGCGCGCCGGGCTTGGCTTTGGCTAGTGCTAAGAATTCGGCAAAAGTTTTGGCTGGCACATCTGCATGCACCACCAGCACGTTCGGGAAGCTCACACCCATGGTCAGCGGTGCGAGATCGCGCTGTGGGTCGTATGGCAACTTTGCCACCAGATGCGGGGCGATACGAAGTGGCCCGACCGAACCCAGCAGAATGACCGACCCATCCGGCGTTGCATTGGCGACCTGCTGGTGCGCAATGTTGCCACCGGCACCGGCACGGTTATCGACGATCACCGATAGGCCGAGATTTTCACCGAGTTTTTTGGCAATGATGCGAGCAGCAGTATCGGTGGCACCGCCAGCAGCAAATCCGACTACCATCGTGATGGATTTATTGGGGAAATCCTGCGCTCTGGCAAACGGCACTGCCATCATCAATACGGCCAACCAAGGCAGCGTGAAACTGAGATTGTATTTGTGACTGTGCATGGTTGACTCCAAAGAGGTGGTTAAGAAATTATTGTTGAGTTGAGGTGCAACATCAGTCTGAATCTAGTTGCAAACGATTGGGTCGGCGTTTTTCAATCGCGAATTTGAGTAAAGCCGCACACCGATAAATGCCATGTGCAAATTTGCCGTACGGCAACGTCAGAAACAACGCCATCACGACACCCAGATGAATCGCAAGCAGCAACGCCATCGCGCCGGTATCGCGC
>JANNRY010000295.1:0-5178 GCA_031401935.1 Betaproteobacteria bacterium
GTCACGATGTCGATCCAGCGCGCTTCAGAAAATGTCCAAAACCGGACGCAAGACGGCTTGGCTTTCTTGGCAACGGTAGGATCCACAGCCCCATTCGTTCGCGGTCTTGCCGGACACGCCATCGGCTTCCTTGAGTTTGCCGAGTGCTTCCTTGTAGCGTTTGGCCTTCAGCATATCCTGCGCCTGCTGCAGAGGTTTGCCTACTTCGGGGCGTACCTTTTCCTGAGCGTGTGCTGCAGGCAGCGCGAATAGCGACACGCCAAAAACGATTGCCAGGTGAACGAGGGCGCGTTTGATCGATACGGATGCGTGCATGGAAACAATTCTCCGGAAAATAATAGACAAAACGCGGCAGCGCCGCGTCTTGTTGACTACCGATTACTTGACGAACTGTTCGTTGCCGACAATTCCCAGTTTGGTCACGCCAATACGCTGCGCTGAAGCCATCACCATCGCCACTGATTTATATTGCACCAGTTTGTTGGGACGCAGATGTACTTCGGGCTGAACAGGCTGTGCAGCCGCTGCAGTGAGCCGTACTTCGAGCTCTTCACGCGTAGGAATAATGGTGCCGTTCCAGAGCACGGTACCATCAAAATCGACGTCGATTTGTACGACCTCAGGCGGCGTCGGTGGTGGCGGTGGATTGCCTACCGGCATATTGAGCTTGACCGCGTGCGTCTGGATTGGGATCGTGATAATCAACATGATGATCAACACCAACATCACATCGATCAGTGGCGTGGTGTTGATTTCCATCATACATTCCGGCTCTTTTGAGCCTCCGCTTGGACCTACGCTCATGCTCATGACATGTTTCCTCTTATCTGACGACTACCAACAGGCTTTGCAACACACGGCCCGATCAATTCAACGGCGGCGGCTCGGTAATGAAACCGATCTTGAGAATACTGGCGCGCTGCATGGTGTAGACAACTTTGCCAACTGATTCGTAGCGCGCATTTTCGTCGCCGCGAATGTGCACTTCCGGTTGCGGCACCTTCACTGCCTCAACCTTCAACTTCTCGAACAGCGCATCGGTATCGGCCATCAGTTGCTGGTTCCAGAAAATATCACCGTCTTTGTTCACAGAGACGACGATGTTTTCTGGTTTTGTTTGCGTGACGATATTGCGTTCTGCCGGTAACACGACAGGCACGTTTTGCACGATTGCTGGAATCGTGATCAGGAAAATAATCAGCAAAACCAGCATCACATCTACAAGTGGCGTGGTGTTGATGGCGGAGATGACTTCATCTTCGCCATCACTTTCCGAAGCTATATTCATACTCATACCGGGATCCTCAGGCGTATGTGAGTCTGCGAGTCAAAGTCTGACGGGTCGGTTAACGCTTTTTGCCGCTGGTGCTCAGGAGCACCGAGTGAAGATCAGCGCTGAATGCACGAACACGTTCCATGACTACTTTATTACGACGCACCAGCCAGTTGTAAGCCAACACCGCTGGCACCGCAACCGCCAAGCCAATGGCGGTCATGATCAGCGCTTCGCCCACGGGACCAGCCACTTTATCGATTGACGCCTGACCGGCAATACCGATTGCGGTCAACGCGTGATAGATACCCCAAACCGTTCCGAACAAACCAACGAATGGGGCTGTGGATCCTACCGTTGCCAAGAAAGCCAAGCCGTCTTGCGTCCGGTTTTGGACATTTTCTGAAGCGCGCTGGATCGACATCGTGACCCACTCATTCAGATCTACATCGCCCATCAAGCCAGAGTGATGGCTGGTGGCTTTGACACCACTTTCACCGATGAAACGGAATGCACTGCCTTCTTTTAAGCCATCAATACCTTGTTGCAGTGAGCCAGCCGCCCAGAAGGCCTCGCCGACTTCATTGGATTCTTTCATCAAGCGGAACTGTTCAAACAGTTTCACGATCAGGATGTACCACGTGCCCATCGACATAATCACGAGAATGGCAAGCGTTCCCTTCGACACCCAGTCGCCGTGGTCCAGCATGGCCTTGATGCCATAGGGATTTTCCACAGCTTCTTTTGAAGTCGTTGCGCCAGCGGGGACAGCTGGGGGTGCAGCAGGCTTCGGTGCGTCGGCAGCCGGTGCCTGGGCAAGCGCCGTTGCGGGTTGAAGAGTTACGACCGCTGTCATCAGCGGTGCGCAAAGGACGACTGCCGCGACGAGCAGTGAGGGAATGCGTTTAAGTAATGACATGTTTCCTCCAGTAGAAAATAACTAACTAAAACCTGAGTTGCGCCCTCAATAAACAGGCCGCACCAACCTAAACCATGGGATCAAACTCGAATTAATCGACCAACTTGAACGAGAAAGGGACCTGTACACGTACATCCCTGCCTTGTCCGTTGCACTTGAATTGCCGGGACGCACTTATCGAAACGCTGTTGAAGGCACGGTTTGTGGATGACTTGACCTCGACATCCTTGACTTCACCGCTGGCCGAAATCGTCATCTCAATGAGCACTTCACCTTGCAATCCGTCTTTACGTGCCTGCGCCGGGTATTTGACTTCCTGCCGGATTGCCTGCGAATTTGGACATGCCACACCGACGCTGGGCGCTGCAACGGCGACCGGGGCTGGCGGGGCGGGTGGGGCGTACACAGGAGGTGCTACTGCCGTTCTGTTGGAAATCACCGGTGCGGTCACGGGTGCCTGAATCTGCACTTCAGGCGGTGGCACAAACGTCGGCAATATCTGCACCATTTTTGGCGGCGGCGGCGGCGGCGTATCCGGCGGTGGCAGCTTCTTTACTTCTTCGATGATCTTGGTCTCAAGCGGCTGCTTGATGACATTCATTACTTTCGTGGCCAAGCCATTGATCAAGGCATAGCCAAGTGCGACATGCAAAATAATAACAGCGGTGATTCCGGTCAGATGCTTGCCGGGTGACCGTTGTTGCTGAGCATAATCCATGAAATATCCTTTAATAATCGCCCATTTTGCTGGAGCGTGTCATGGCTTTGAAATAAAGAGGGCGATTCTAACTGTTTCTTGGAGCGAACGCATTAAATGCAAAGTGCCGGTGTCACAGACAGAGATAGCGCCCGAAGTTTATCGTCTGACAGGCCGGTCAATTCGCTGGTTCGTTCACATGCGCCGCATGTTGCGGCGCAGGATGTAGAATCCTGCGACTCGGGTCCGCCGTGCCAAACTGCTGTACAAATTTCGGATAAAGCTAAACACAGGGACGTTTATCTTGCTGGATATAAGCTTACCAACTTTTTTGAAACTTTGCCGACCAAAACATATTGCTGCTATCGGCGAGCGGTATGTCGGCACCTTCTGAGCCATCCATCATAGAGCCGCCTGATTTGCCATCTGCCGTTGAACGTGATTCATGACTGCCGCTGATATTTGGTTTGCGCAATGGCGTTTTGATGTAGAAATTATGCATTAGTGCGCGGATCGCCATTCGGCGCGGTGTTTGGGGCAAAATTGCCTGAAAGAGCCCGTCAAATGGCGGTCTACATATTGATTTTGGCAATGACACTCTGGTAGGCATGCAGCATTCAGACGGCGCACCGTCAGAAAGAAACGATGGAAAACAATCGATCCGTTGCACAAGAAATTTTTGCTCTCGAAGCCGAAGCTGCGCGCGCGATGCAATCAGGTCGCGAGCAGGAGGCGCTCGGGTGCTGGGGCCGCATCCTTGCGCTTGAACCGAACCACGGCGCTACGCTAACGGTGATGGGGCAATACGCGTTTCGAAAAGGTGATGTCGACTCGGCCCGCACTGCGTTTCAACGCGTTGTTGACACTGATGGCAGTGATCCGCAGCAGTGGATCAGTCTTGCCCTCGTGTATCAGAAGATGAAAGATGAGCAGGCCGAAGAGCGCGCCATCGCCAGCGCGCTGTCGGTTGATCCGAGTGATTTACTCGCGCTGATCCTGCGCGGAAATTTACTCGAGCGCCAAGGAAAGAACCAACAGGCCGCACAGGCCTATGGCGCTGTAGCGACCGTATCACCACCGCTGGAACGTCTGGCCCCAAGCCTGCAGCCGGCAGTGGCGCATGCGGTCGAATATCGCGAGCAATACGACTACGACTGCGGCAGGTTTCTGGACGAATATCTCGACCCGTACTACAAACAGTACAAGGGCGAGAACCTGAAAAGATTCGGCGATTCTGTCGACATCCTGATCGGGCGGAAGAGACGGTTCGACTCGCAGTCGATGCTGCATCACTATCCCGGTTTGCCTACGATCGAATTTTTTGCGCGCAGCGATTTTCCGTGGCTGGATGCATTTGAGGCTGCGACCGACGATTTTCGCGATGAGTTTCTCAATGTATTGCGCGACGAAGAAGGTTTCACGCCGTACATCACCTATCCGGATGGGGTACCGCTGAACCAGTGGGCCGAACTGAACAACTCGCCCAATTGGAGCGCGTTTCATTTATACAAGATGGGGCAGGTGGTCGAGAAAAATGCCGCCAAGTGTCCCAAGACGATGCAGTTACTCGGCACCGCACCACAGCCCGATCAGCCGGGACGCACACCGGCTGCGATGTTTTCGTTACTAAAACCCAAGACCAGAATTCCGCCGCATGTCGGCGTGTCGAATGTCCGGCTGGTTACGCATGTACCGCTGATCGTGCCAGAAAGTTGCGGCTTCCGTGTCGGTAACGAGACGCGTGAGTGGGTGCCCGGCAAAGCGTGGGTATTCGATGACACGATTGAGCACGAGGCCTGGAACGACAGCGACAAATTGCGTGTGGTGCTGATATTGGATATCTGGCACCCACATCTGACGCCGCCGGAAAGAGCCATGCTCAATGCCATGACGGCTGGATTGAATGCCTTTTCAGGGGCGACAAGCGCTTTCGAGCTTTAGGTGAAAATATCGCAAAGCGCCAGTTGGTGCGGTGTTTGGAGCTAAAACAGGCTGGCACCCCCGCCGGTTGGCGTACTTCAAACAATGAGCGGCTGCTGTCTTGCAATTTCTGAAATTGAGAGGCAAAAAAAACGGCGAACCGAAGTTCGCCGTTTTACTTTTACCGCGTTTACAACGCTCTAGAACTTGTAAGTAGCGTTGAAGAATACCCGACGTCCAAGTGTGTCGTACACCTGTGGGTAGGTATTGCCGTTGCCAAATACCGCCGCCAAATTATTGGAATTTGTCAGCGGTGGATCTTTGTCCAGCACGTTGTTGATACCACCGCGCAGCGTGAGTTGCTTGGTT